>CANBRV010000077.1 GCA_947372005.1 Comamonadaceae bacterium
TTTGTGGGGCCTGCTGGCCTCTTGCAAGCGTACCGATTTATTGCAGACTCTAGAGACCAAGACCAAACGGCACGCCTTGACAACTTGGAAGACCCGTACCGCTTGTTCCGTTGCCACACCATCATGAACTGCGTGGATGTGTGTCCAAAGGGATTGAATCCAACGCTGGCGATTGGCAAGATCAAAGAGCTCATGGTGGCGAGGTCGGTTTAGTGCTGCTAGACGAACGGGCACTCTCCAAACTCAAATGGCGTTCGCGCCGTGGGATGCTAGAGAACGATTTGTTTGTCGAACGGTTTTTTGCCAGGTACGAGTCTTGCTTAACCAAGGACGACGAAGCGGGCATGTACGCCTTGATGGATTTGTCGGACAACGATTTGATGGATGTGCTGTTGTCTAGAAAGCGATTAGATGAGGTTGAGATTCGTGATTTGCAATCCAGTAATGGATTAGTCACGAAAGCGCAGGTTGAAAATGTATTAACGATGTTGATGAATAAAGATATTTAAGGAAAATAAAAATGAAACTATCCGATAACAAAGCCACGATTTCTTTTTCCAACGGTACACCTAGCTTCGAAGTGCCTGTTTATGCAGGCAATATTGGCCCTGATGTTTTAGATATTCGCAAACTGTATGGTCAAACAGGCATGTTTACCTATGACCCCGGCTTTCTGTCAACAGCCGCTTGCCAGTCTGCCATTACCTATATTGATGGCGATAAGGGTGAGCTCTTGTACCGTGGCTATCCAATTGAGCAGTTAGCAACTAGCGTTGACTATTTGGATACTTGCTACTTATTGCTGCGTTCAGAGCTGCCTACCGATACTCAGCGCAAAGATTTCCATCGACTTGTCACTATGCACACCATGGTGAATGAACAGATGCAGTTCTTCCTGCGTGGCTTCCGCCGCGATGCCCATCCAATGGCTATTTTGACGGGCTTAGTTGGGGCAATGTCGGCTTTCTATCACGACAGCACTGACATTAATAATGCAGAGCACCGCGAAATTGCAGCGATCCGATTGATTGCCAAAATGCCAACTCTTGTTGCGATGGCATACAAATACAGCATTGGACAGCCGTTTGTTTATCCAAAAAATGATTTGTCATACGCTGGTAATTTCTTGCACATGATGTTTGCAACACCGTGCGAAGAATACAAAGTTAATCCTGTGATTGAAAAAGCCATGGATCGCATTTTCACGCTCCACGCAGACCATGAGCAAAATGCATCGACATCGACGGTTCGCTTGTGCGGCTCCTCAGGCACCAATCCGTTTGCAGCCATCGCGGCTGGCGTGGCCTGCCTGTGGGGTCCTGCGCACGGTGGCGCGAATGAAGCTTGCTTACAAATGCTAGAAGACATTCAAGCCAAAGGCGGACTCTCGTATGTTGCAGAGTTCATGGAAAAAGTGAAAGACAAAAACTCGGGTGTGAAGTTGATGGGCTTTGGTCACCGCGTGTACAAAAACTTCGACCCACGTGCAAAACTGATGCAAGAGACTTGCAAAGAAGTATTTGCCGCGCTTGGCGTAGAACACGACCCCATTTTGCAATTAGCACAGGCGCTAGAGAAGATTGCTTTGGAAGACGATTATTTTGTGTCACGAAAGTTGTATCCAAACGTAGATTACTACTCGGGCATCGTGCAGCGCGCAATTGGCATCCCCGTATCGCTGTTCACGGGCATCTTTGCACTGGCACGCTCGGTGGGCTGGATTGCACAGTTGAACGAAATGATTGGCGACCCCGAATACAAGATAGGTCGTCCACGTCAGCTCTTTACAGGGTCGGTACGCCGGAACGTGCCAGGGTCGTCGAAGACTTAAGTCTCGGTTTGCTATGTGCAAATGCTGGATCTAAACAATCACTTCCTTATAGCCATGCCTAGCATGGACGATGCGGATTTTGAAAAAACGGTGGTGTTTGTTTTTGATCATGGCACGAATGGGGCGGCAGGGTTGGTAATTAACCGTCCGAGTGAGTCCTCTATTCAACAAATGTTTTATCGAATGGATTTGGATCTGAGGCGGCAAGATTTGCTTTCAACGCCAGTATTCAATGGTGGCCCTATGTTCACTGATCGCGGTTTTGTACTCCACGAAGCGCAAGATACGTTGGAGCACGGATCCGAGGGCTTTGTGCCCAGCAAAGCATCTTTTTGGATGTCAACGCTGGAAGTTCCTGGTGGTCTAGAGATGACGACTTCACGCGATGTGCTGGAGGCTTTATCTAGTGGCGCAGGACCGCAAAAAATGTTTCTGGCCCTTGGCTATGCTGCATGGCAAGCAGGGCAGCTAGAGCGTGAAATTGCCCAAAACGATTGGTTGACTGTTCCTGCTGATCACAGTATTATTTTTGACCTTCCTGTGACCAAGCGTTATAGCGCAGCACTCTCGCTCTTGGGGCTAGACGAGATCACGCTAGCGCCGAGCGGGGGAATGATGCAATGACGACAAGCTCAGCTATTCAACAATTTTTAGCGTTTGATTGGGGCAAGCTACGCGTGGGTGTCGCTAGCGGTAATACATTGACAAAAAGCGCGCAGGGCGTTGCAACGTTGACCGAGCAAGGCACGGCGCGGGATCAGGCAATTTTGAAGCTAGTGAAAGAATGGCGACCTCATGCATTGGTTGTAGGTGTGCCATATCACCCCGACGGGGCACCGCACAAAAATACTAAGCTTGCGAAACAGTTCGCGCAAAATTTGCGAGGTTTAACGGGCGCTTTCGTGCATGAAGTGGATGAGCGCTACAGCACGACCGAAGCAAAAGCCGATAATCCAAGGGCAAGAGAATCCAAGCTGGATGCGTTTTCCGCTTGCATCATCCTAGAACAATACATGAGGAGTTTGCCTGAATGAATGCCGAGCAGCTTTATGCAGATTTGCGAGATGGATTAGAGCCTTGGCGCAGCAGTACGACCCAGTGGGTTGGCATTGCCTCAGGCGGCGCTTGGATGGCGGAGCGCTTGCAGCAAGATTGGGGCTTAGACAAAATTGGAGTTATTTCCAGCTCTATGCACCGTGACGACTATTTACGCCGCGGAAACAAAACCACCAAACCAGGCGCGAGTCGACCAGAATCGACGGATTTACCTTTTGATGTGACTGGCTCTCATATCGTGCTATTAGATGACGTTCTTTATACGGGGCGCACGATACGAGCGGTGCTGAACGAGTTGTTTGATTACGGCAGGCCAGCTAGTGTGCGCCTAGCTGTTTTAGTTGATCGTGGTGGGCGTGAGCTACCGCTACAAGCAGACTTTGCTGCGCAAAAAATACAAATGAGTCCAAGTGAATCATTGCGATTGATTCGTATGGATGACGGCACCTTTTCATTTGAGACAAAATAAACTTATAAGATGAAAAATCCTCAACTCAACAAAAACGGCGAGCTGATTCATTTGCTCTCGACCGAAGGGCTACCGAAAGACATCCTGACGCACATTTTGGATACAGCGGCTAACTTTGCCAGCATCAATGACCGCGAAGTGAAGAAGTTGCCTTTGCTGCGCGGCAAAACGGTTTTCAATCTTTTCTTTGAGAACTCAACGAGGACGCGCACCACTTTTGAGATTGCGGCGACGCGCCTTTCCGCCGATGTGATGAATTTGGATATTGCGCGTTCGTCTGCGTCCAAAGGCGAATCGTTACTCGACACCATTGCCAATCTAGCCGCCATGGCTGCTGACATCTTCGTAGTACGCCATAGCGAATCAGGCGCGCCGTACTTAATTGCTCAGCATTTGCCGCCGCATATCCATGTTGTGAATGCTGGCGATGGGCGTCACGCTCACCCAACGCAGGGTTTGCTGGATATGCTCACTATTCGGCACTACAAAAAAGATTTTTCTAATCTCACGGTTGCCATTGTGGGTGACGTGCTGCATTCACGCGTTGCGCGAAGCGATATCCATGCGCTGACGACACTGGGCTGTGCCGAAGTCCGCGTGGTGGGGCCTAAGACGTTGGTGCCATCCGATATGGCAGCACTGGGTGTACGCGTCTGCCATAGCTTGCAAGAGGGCATTACGGGTGCTGATGTCGTCATCATGCTGCGCCTGCAAAATGAACGCATGAGTGGCGCACTCTTGCCAAGCTCGCACGAATTCTTTAAAAGTTATGGCCTCACGCAAGAAAAGCTGCAATGGGCAAAATCCGATGCGATCGTCATGCATCCAGGCCCGATTAATCGGGGCGTCGAGATTGACTCTGCGGTGGTGGACGGCGTACAAAGCGTCATCCTGCCTCAAGTGAGTTTTGGCATCGCGGTGCGAATGGCGGTGATGAGCATCGTTGCCGCCAATGAGGGAGATGCAGCATGAAGATTTTGATTCAAGGTGGACGCATCATCGATCCAAACAGCGGACTTGACCAGCCAGGTGATGTTGTTGTGTCAAATGGACGCATTGCTTCGCTAGGACGAGTAGCGCAAGGCTTCCAGCCCGATAAAGTGATTGATGCCAGCGGCTGCTGGGTGATTCCAGGCCTGGTTGATTTGAATGCCCGCTTGGGCGAGCCTGGCGGTGAGCATGCGCACATGCTCCAGTCTGAGCTTGCAGCCGCAGGTGCAGGCGGCGTGACGTCAGTGGTCTGTCCACCCGATACATCGCCCGTGCTAGACGAGCCTGGACTTGTGGAGATGCTGAAGTTTCGCGCCCAAAAACGCCATGCGGCGCGGGTCTTTCCGCTAGGCGCACTCACACGTGGTTTGCAAGGTGAATCGTTGACAGCCATGGTCGAGCTTTCTGATGCAGGCTGTGTCGGTTTTGGTCAAGCCGACGTGCCTGTGGTGAATACACAAACCTTGCAGCGTGCCATGCAATACGCCTCGACATACGGCTACACCACGTGGCTCAGGCCGCAAGATACATGGCTTGGCAAGGGTGTTGCCGCTAGCGGCGCTTATGCTACAAGGCTTGGGCTTGCAGGTATTCCTGTGATGGCGGAAACAATCGCGCTGCAAACTATTTTTGACCTAGTCCGCGCTACCTCTGCACGTGTCCATTTGCAGCGCATCAGCAGCGCGGCGGGCGTGGCGCTCTTGAAGGCAGCCAAGGCTGAGGGATTGCCAGTCACCGCAGACGTGAGCATGAACTCGCTTTTCTTGGTCGATAACGATATTGGTTTTTTTGATAGCCGTATGCGCCTCTCACCGCCCTTGCGCGGTGCGCGTGATCGTTCAGCTTTGCGTGCAGGGTTGCTGGATGGCACGATTGATGCCATCGTGTCTGACCACACGCCCGTGAGCGAAGATGGCAAGTTACTGCCTTTTGCCGAAGCTGAGGTGGGGGCGACAGGATTGGAGTTGCTCCTCAATCTCCTGCTTCGTTTAGCTGAGGACATGAAGCTCAGCACAGCTGATGCACTCAAATTTGTCACGATGAGACCGGCCAAGGTGCTAGATAAAAATAGCATTGGTCATCTAAGTGTGCACGGACAAGCTGACGTGGTTGTCTTTGACCCACGAATAAACTGGACAGTGAACTCAGGGCAGTTACTTAGCCAAGGCAAGCACACGCCGTTCTCTGGATTTGAGATGCAGGGCAAAGTAAAAGCCACCGTAGTCAACGGGCACCTTGCATACGAGCAAGGCGCGTAAGCAGAGCAGAATGAGAGCAGCGTATCGATTAGCGTGCGCAGTGCTGCACTTGCTGCGTGGCTATTGGATTATCAAAACGCAGTTTGCAAAAATATCGCAAAAGAAGCGAGCCGATCATGTTCAGCAATGGTCGGCGCAGTTGTTATCTATCCTAGGTGTGCAATTACGCGTGATTGGGAAGCCAATAGCAAGCGGAATGATCGTCGCCAATCACATCTCTTGGCTGGATAACGTAGCGATCCATGCAGCGCATTTTTGCCGCTTCATTGCCAAGTCCGATATTAAAAATTGGCCTTTGATTGGTTATCTAACGGATCAAACGGGCATGATCTTCATTGAACGGACTAGTCGCCGGGATGCGCATCGAGTAGTGGAGGCTATTGCGGCACGATTGCAAGTGGGTGACTGCGTGGCCGTGTTCCCCGAAGGCACCACTGGGGAGGGGCGCGAGTTACTGCCTTTTCACGCCAACATGATTCAAAGTGCAATTGATGCCAATAGCAAAGTGCAGACTGTGGCGATTCGGTACATCGACTCGGCATGCGGTGAGCAAAGCTTTGCGCCGTGTTTCGTTGGCGACGATACGCTATTTCAATCTGTTTGGCGTACCTTGAATGCCAAGAGCATCACTGTGACATTGCAGTTTGGAGCCGCGCAAACCACCGAGTCACGGGATAGACGGACGTGGACGAATGACCTGCGTACCAGCATTCATACAATGCTCTCATGACCGATATCGCAACCCCTTCCAATTTTAAATTTTGTCCCCAGTGCGGAACGGGCTTGTCTTGGATTAGCGCCGAAGAAGACTGTGGCGCCAAATCCCGCTGGCGCTGTACAGCTTGCAGCTTCGTGCACTGGAATAACCCAACGCCTGTGCTGGCTGCCATTGTTGAAATCAAAGAGACAGGACAAATTCTGCTCGCGCGTAACGCTGCTTGGAGTGGTAAATTTTTTGCGCTCATCACGGGCTTTATGGAAGCGGGCGAATCACCACAAGAAGGTATATCGCGCGAGGTCAAAGAAGAAACCAATCTTGACGTGAGCGAGCTCAATCTCATTGGCGCGTATGACTTTAAGCGCATGAACCAAGTCATCATTGCGTATCACGTGATCGCCAGCGGCGAGGTCATCCTGTCGCCAGAGCTTGTGGAATACAGGCTTTTTTCACCTGAAGACTTAAAATGTTGGCGTGCTGGAACGGGTTATGCACTGGCCGATTGGCTCACATCCAAAGGCATCACTCCCCAATTTGTCGAACTACCGCCCAGACCCGATGCAACCTATATAAAAGACTCCGAATGAACATTGATAAAGAACTCGACACCAGCGGCCTTAATTGCCCATTGCCCATTTTGAAAGCAAAGAAGGCCTTGGCTGAAATGACTAGCGGGCAAACGCTTCGCGTCACTGCAACCGATGCAGGTTCAATGCGTGATTTTGCGACGTTTGCTAAGCAAACAGGGAATGAACTCTTAGAGCAGCAAACCGTGGGTAATGCGTTTATTCACGTGCTCAAGCGGCGCTAGGCGCAACTAAGCGCCTGTATTTCGCCCACAGCGATTCATTGTTTTCAATGTGTGCAGGGTTGAGTGGAATGCAATCCACAGGGCAGACTTGCACGCACTGCGGCTCATCAAAATGTCCGACGCATTCGGTGCATTTGTGTGGATCAATCTCGTAAATTTCCTCGCCCAAATAAATTGCTTCGTTAGGGCATTCAGGCTCGCATACATCACAGTTGATGCATTGGTCGGTAATCATTAAAGCCATAGTTAGCTTGCTTTTAAAGCAGTCAGAACATTGGGGCTCACCATCTGCGTGACATCGCCACCTAGCTTAGAAATTTCGCGCACCAAGGTCGAGCTAATGCATTGCACGTTTGGCGCGGGTAGTAAAAATACCGTTTCAACGGAAGGTAGCATTTTTTGATTCATCGCAGCCATTTGTGCTTCGTAATCAAGGTCAGTGCTATTTCTCACGCCGCGCACGATAGCCGTTGCATTTTGGGCTTTGCAAAAATCCACAATCAAACCATCAAATGGCTGGACTGCCACGTTGGCTATGGCTTTGCAGGCGTTCGTTACTTGCGCGATGCGATCATCTAAGCTAAACATCGTCTTTTTGTGATGCGCAATAGCCACCGCAATAATGAGTGTGTCGAATAGTTTTGCCGAACGTGTAACGATATCGAGATGCCCGAGCGTAATCGGGTCAAACGTGCCGCTGTAAACCCCAATTTTTTGGCCAATTGCTTTGTTCATGGCGGCATTATCCCCCTTGTTGAGATTTTTGTAGCAAATGGTAGCAAACCATACCTGCTTTGCCTTGACGAGTGACGGATAGCTCAAAAGGAGCAAGCTCCTCGCTCTTCCACACGCGATCCGATTCCAAATAAACAAAGCCTTGAGGCTTGGTGATACGCGATGCGGCTTTAAGCGCTGGCGCAAACAAGTCAGACTGAAACGGAGGATCTAAAAACACCACATCCACGCTACTCGCGGCAAGCTTGCTCATTTGCGCAATCGCATCGCCTTGAATAACCTGAATATTGTTTACAGCAAGCCGTGTCCGCAGGCCAATCAGTGAGCGGCATAGCGAGGCATCTTGCTCGCAGACCAATACCGATGTGGCCCCGCGCGATGCCGCTTCAAAACCTAGTGCCCCCGTGCCTGCAAACGCATCGACGCAATGCAGCCCCGTGAGATCTTGCCCGAGCCAATTGAACAATGTCTCCCGCACGCGGTTCGGCGTTGGGCGAAGCCCCTCAAGGCTGGCAACGGATAGCAAACTTCGCTTCCATTGCCCGCCAATGATGCGGATTTCGCCGTGCGTAGAGACGGTGGTTTTGGGCTTTTTGTTGGGTTTCATGTCTCTTTCGAGATGCTAATAGTCGGGAACTTGGCTGAAAAATCCTTTGCCTTGAGTGCAATCTTAGCTGCCACTTGCCGCGCCATGCCTTTGTAGATAAGAGCTACAGTGCCATCGGGGTCGGCGACCACGGTTGGTTTGCCGCTATCAGCTTCTTGTCTGATTTGCATTTTGAGCGGTAGCGCTCCAAGGTAATCCATACCGTTATCTGCCGCCATTTTTTTGCCGCCATCCACGCCAAAGATGTGCTCCTCATGGCCACAGTTGCTGCACACATGCACCGCCATGTTTTCCACAATGCCCAAAATTGGCACGCCAACTTTGTCAAACATCTTGATGCCTTTTTTGGCGTCCAAGAGCGCAATGTCTTGCGGTGTGGTCACTATCACTGCGCCCGTCATGGGTACGCGCTGCGAGAGCGTGAGTGCGATGTCGCCCGTGCCGGGCGGCATATCAACGATCAAATAATCTAAATCCCCCCAATTGGTTTGACGTAGCAGCTGCTCCAACGCCTGTGTTGCCATAGGGCCGCGCCAAATCATGGCTTCGTCTTTGGCAAC
>CANBRV010000078.1 GCA_947372005.1 Comamonadaceae bacterium
AAACCAATCTCGTTAATCAAATCCATCAACTTATCGAAATCCGCATCCGTCTCGCCTGGAAAGCCCACAATGAAGTCGCTTGATATCGAAATATCAGGACGAATGGCGCGTAGTTTTCGGATCGTGCTTTTGAACTGGATTGCCGAGTAACCGCGCTTCATCGCCATCAAAATACGATCCGAGCCATGCTGCACAGGCAAGTGCAAGTGGTTGACCAGCTTGGGGTTGCGAGCGTAACAGTCAATCAAGCGCTGACCAAATTCGTTGGGGTGGCTGGTGGTGTAGCGGATACGCTTGATGGCATCCATTTCGCCAATGCGGTCTAGAAGATAAGCGAAGTCCACAATCTCGCTCGTCTCATCACCCTTGACTAAATGACCTCGGTAGCCGTTGACGTTTTGCCCCAGCAAATTCACTTCGATGACACCTTGCGTGGTAAGGTGTTTGATCTCAGCTATCACGTCATCAAACGGACGGCTCACTTCTTCCCCGCGTGTGTAGGGCACCACGCAATACGAGCAGTATTTGGAGCAGCCTTCCATGATGGAGACAAAGGCGGAAGCCCCGTCCACGCGGGCGGGTGGCAGGTGGTCGAACTTTTCGATCTCTGGGAACGTGATATCAACTTGTGGTTTGTTTTTGACTTTGCGAGCGTTCAAGAGCTCTGGCAAGCGATGCAGGGTCTGCGGGCCAAACACCACGTCCACGTAGGGCGCACGGGCGATGATGGCCGCGCCCTCTTGGCTGGCAACGCAGCCGCCCACGCCAATTTGCACGCCTTTGGCTTTCAGGTGCTTGACGCGTCCCAAATCACTAAACACTTTCTCTTGCGCTTTTTCGCGCACCGAGCAGGTGTTAAACAAGATGAGGTCAGCTTCATCAACGTTATCGGTTTTGGTGTAACCTTCGGCACCGTGCATCACGTCCACCATCTTGTCCGAGTCGTACTCGTTCATTTGGCAGCCAAAGGTTTTGATAAATACTTTTTTGTTCACGGTGGTGCCTATCAATGCAAGCGTGTTGGAGAAGTACTGATTATCCCCGAGGATGATGCTCCGCCACGATAGCCTTCAGCCGCTCCCTCGCGACATGCGTATAAATCGTCGTAGTCGTAATGTCGGCGTGGCCTAGCAGCAACTGCACCGCCCGCAAATCCGCACCATGATTGAGCAAGTGCGTGGCAAACGCATGGCGCAGGGTATGCGGTGACAAGGGCGACGTAATGCCTGCCAGCAAGGCGTATTTTTTGATGATGTGCCAAAAGCCTTCGCGCGTCATGGCGCTGCCTCTGGTCGTCACAAACAAATCGTCAGTGAGTTTCCCGTTCAATATATCAGGTCTCGACTCTTTTAAATAGCGCTCAATCCACTGGGCGGCAATCTGTCCAAACGGCACGACGCGCTCTTTGCTGCCTTTGCCTGTCACGCGCAAGGCGTTGTCATTCATGCTGACATAAAACGTCTTGAGGCTCACTAACTCACTCACTCGCAGGCCACATGCATAAAGGAGTTCCAGCATGGCACGGTCGCGCAGACCTAGTGGTGTATCGATATTGGGGGCATTTAAAAGTGATTCGACTTGCGCCTCCGACAGCGTCTTGATGGCGCGCTGCAAAGCTTTGGCACTGACGAGTTTGAGCGTGGGGTCTTGCGTCATGTGGCGCTCGCGCACAGCCCATCTAAAAAAGCGTTTGAATGCCGCTTGGCGGCGATTGGCCGTGCTGCTTTTGGTCTCGCCGTGTTTGGCGGAAAAATAGCCATCGATGTCTGCTTGCGTTGCACTATCTAAGCTGCGCCCTTGCTGAATCAGCCACGCGGCAAATAGCTTGAGGTCGCGCCGATAGGCTTCTAAGGTGTTTTTGGCTAACCCCTCTTCTAGCCAAAGAGCATCAATAAAGCTATCGACAAGAGCAAGGGGCAGTGCGGACATTTAGTCCAGCTTGAGCTTGGCCGACGTCACCACTTTTTTATACACCTCGAACTCAGCTTTAATTTGCGCAGCAAATTGTTCCGGCGTATTGGCAACAACCAGCGAGCCCGTATCTTCAATCTTCTTTTTTACGATCGGATCTTCAACTGCTTTTTTCACGCCTGCGCTAATTTTTTCAACAACATCCTTAGGTAAATTTTTAGGGCCATAGATGCCGTAGTAAGCCATACGGTTCACAGGCTCTAAACCCACCTCTTTAAATGTAGGCACGTTTGGCAGCACCGCCAAACGCGTGGGTGCCGCTACCACGATTGCAATCAGTTTGCCATCTTTAATAAATGGTAATGCAGAGGGTAAATTATCAAAAATAATCGCTACCTGTCCGCCTACCGTATCACGCAGCGCAGGACCAGCGCCCGAATACGGGATGTGTGTGATAAACACACCCGCCATACTTTTGTAGAGCTCTGTTTGCAAATGGCCGATACCGCCCACGCCAGAGGTTGAGTAAGAGTATTTACCAGGGTTCTTCTTCAACTGCGCCACAAAACCTTTGTAGTCACAAGCCGTGCCTTTAGGGAGGTCATTGCAAAAGCTGGGATGCACGGCGATCACATTGGGCGTGGCAGCGATATTGACGATGGGTGTGAAATCTGTGAGGGGGTTGTAGGGCGTCTTTGGATTGATCGCAGGATTAGCCGCGGTCGTCGATACCGTCGCCATGCCAAGGTTGTAGCCATCAGGCACAGCGCGGGATGTCTCTGCTGCGCCAACGACACCGCCGCCGCCAACTTTGTTAAGAACAATCACCGATTGCCCAAGTGATTTACCCAAAGGCTCCGCAATCACTCGCGCAACAATGTCTGTGGTTCCGCCTGGTGCAAATGGCACTTGCAGGGTAATAGGCTTATTTGGATAAGTTTGCGCAGAAACGTTGATGACCACAAGCGCCATCGCGCAGGCCAAGCTAAATTTGATTTGTTTCATATGTACGTCCTGAGAGTGAATGCGAAAGAAATGATTCTATGACGCACTGGGCATCACAGGACTTAGTAGTTTCAACCATTTTTTTGCCGGCAGCTCCCAACGTGACTCGATAGCGTCTGCTCGCTGGGTAAGCACTTCGCGCGTCACAGCAGGCACTGTACGAAACGCCATAACGACGGTATTGCCTTCGCGTGTTGGCTTAAATGCCCACACACAATCGGCACCAAAGGCCTGCTTAATTTTCTCTAAGCTGGCTTTGTAGCTGTTGTCACGCCCAAACAGGTTGACGGTCATGATGCCCTCATCTGTCAACACCGCATGGCAATCAGCATAAAAAGAAGCCGAATCCATCACAGGAGCTGCCGCTTCGTGGTCATACAAATCCACAGCGAGAGCATCTACTGCACCGAGCCAGCGACTAGATTTGATCTCTTTAGCGGCATCGGCAAGCACAATTTCCAAGCGATTGTTGTCTGGCGGCAACTTAAACCATTGCCTGCACATAGCGACTACTTTTGGGTTAATTTCAATCGCAGTAGTTCGCATGCCTAAAATCTTGTAACAGCACTTCGTAATTGCACCCGCCCCCAGTCCCAATTGCAAGGCTTGTCTATCTTTTACCAATGTACTTGGTGCAAAAAGTAGCCAAGCCATCATGCGCTGCACGTATTCCAATTCGATTTTGAAAGGTGTTTTTATCGTCATCGTCCCCTGTATCCATGGGGTGTCGAGGTGAAGGCAGCGCACACCTTCGTATTCACTGAGGCTTGCATTTTGTAAAGGTTTTTTCATGATTAAGGATTTTGTAATATATTTATTGTTATACTTGTGGGTTGATAAATTTTTCCTCATCCATAGGACTACATATGATGCGTTTTATGCTACCGCTTACAAAGGCTGCCTTTATCAAGGCATGTTTGTTGTTGCTTGGCTTTTTTGCAACTTCACATGTTCTTGCGCAAAGCAGCGAAATCGATCAAATCACAAAAGCACACGAGGCTATTACTAACCGCGACTGGGCAAGTGGCGAGTCTATCTTGGTTCCACTCACGCAAAGCCAACCTAAGAATCCGTTTGTGTTTTATGACTTAGCGCAGGTTTATGAAAACACAAACCGTCACGATCTGGCGAAACAAATTTATCAAGGTCTGACTAATACACTCAGCTCCGATCCAAACAAATACACCATTGTGGTTCGTGCCCCTTATGCCAGCCGCTTGGTAAGCTTAATGTCTCTGGCTCAGTCTAAATTGAACGCCATCAATGCGATGCAAACGGTTGTTCCTCAGTCTGTTGCGAAGATCCCATTGCCAGCAATGATTACGGCTATGGCGACAACTCAGCAGATTACATCATCTGTCGTTGCCTCTTTTTCTGACGAACCTAAATCAAGCAGAGGCAGCCGCTCTCGCGCTAAGAATTGAAATAAAGTTTAAAGTTATTTAGATGGCGATGCGCTGCTAAGTAGCGGCGCAGTCCATCTAAATATAGAAGTTGCCCGCAGCCATTTTTTATGGGATATGCTTTCTATGGACACAAGAGCAGTTCGGCTGTTACCTTTAGACAAAAAGTTTTTTAGTTTTTACTTTCTTCTTTTCTTTGCACTGCAAGTCCTCGCACAAGACAGAATACCGACACAACCCACCACCCCTTTAGCAACAGCACAAGCTGCGCTTGAAAGACGTGATTGGGCAATGGCCGAAAGTATTTTGGAGCCCCTTGTCAAAGCAGAGCCAAAAAATCCATTTGTTTATTTTGAGCTGGCACAGCTGTACGAACACACCAATCGAGCTCAAGCGGCAAAAAATATTTATCAAGCTATTGCGGCAATTCCCGTTGCTGAAAAAAATAACTATGTTGTTTTAGCTATGAAAGATGGAAAAAAATACACGCTGTTATTAACTGATTTAGCTACCGAAAAACTGAATAGCATCAATGCATCTGATGCAGCTAGCAACAGCAGCACGCCAGCTCCAGCCACTAATGCACGCCCGCCACTGCCCACCACACAAGCTGGCACGGGGCAACAGCCTGCCATTGCATCATCAACTACGCCGCCTGCGACTACAGTTTCAACAACCAATTCAGAGAACTCAGCTCCAGTCGTAGCGATGCGCAAATGGACTGAGGCTTGGCAATCTAAAAATGTAGCGGCTTATATTGCTAGTTATGTGCCTGACTACAAGGGCGATATGGCTACTTCGGCTGCTTGGCAAAAAAGCCGCGAGCAACGCATCCGAAATAAAAGCAAAATATCCATCAACGCCTACGATGTTCAAGTTAAACAGCTCAGTGATAAAGAAGTTCAGTTAGATTTTTCGCAAGCATATGTTTCTGATCAGCTCACAAGCACTGGAAAAAAAACACTTGTCATGACTAACAATAGCGGGCGCTGGTTAATCACAAAAGAAACGACCAAATAATTGTTTGACGTTTCCCGTGGTTTGCTCCGCAACAGCGGTTGTATTCATACCACGTAAGCCTGCTAGTACCGCGCCAATCCGAGGCAACTCGATTGGCGTATTTTTTTGAGTCATTTCGCCCTGTGCTCGATCATCAGCCGTCACGTACAACCACTGCGGCGGGATATCAGGCGCGTCTGTCTCTAGGACGATCGATGTGAGCGGCAACTCGGTTGCTAAACGCCTGATTTGTAGTGAACGCTCATAAGTCAATGTGCCACCAAAACCCAGTTTGAACCCAAAATCAATAAAGCTCTTGGCTTGCTGACTACTTCCGTTAAACGCATGGGCAATCCCGCCCACGCAGCTCGGCCAAACCTGATCCCGCAAGCCTTTCAAGAGCATATCGGCACTGCGCCTGACATGCAAAATAACAGGTAAATCAAAACGTTTAGCAAGCGCCAGCTGCGCAGTATAAAAACACCATTGCTTCTCGCGCATCTCAGGCGTGCAAAGATCTGGGACAAAATAATCAAGTCCAATTTCGCCCACCGCAACAAGACGTTTATCGTCCTTGAAATGTGAGAGCTGCGTCTCTAAAAAAGCTAAATCATCGTAATTGGCTTTAGGAACATATAAAGGATGGATTCCAAGCGCATACACATCGCCGTGTTTGTGTGCAAGCGCCCTCACTCTTTCAAAATTGGCTCGGTCTACGGCGGGAATGACGCAAAGATCAACACCCGATTGCCTTGCAGCCTCTCGCACCGCATCGCGATCAGCATCAAACTCAGCCGCATCGAGATGACAATGGCTATCGATCCACATGCATGGAGAGCGGAAATGCACGGCCACACCGCGCCGCCAGCGCTTCATCATGCGTGACCAAGACGAATGCTGTGCCTTGCGCTTTCGCAAGAGCGAGCATCATCTCAAAAATGCCGTCAGCTGTACGCCGATCTAAATTACCTGTTGGCTCGTCAGCTAATACGCATGAGGGTTTGCAGACCAACGATCTCGCAATCGCCACCCGTTGGCGCTCGCCGCCCGATAGCTCGGCAGGCCTATGTGCCATACGGCTTGCCAGCCCAACATCTTTCAAAATTTGTGCAGCCTGCTCTTTCGCCTCGTCGCGGTTCATACGCCTGATCCACAGCGGCATCGCCACGTTATCCAGCGCCGAAAATTCGGGCAATAGATGATGGAATTGGTACACAAAGCCAAGGTGCTGATTACGCCATGCGCCTTGCTCAGATTGACTCATCGAAGTCCAGTCTCGCCCCATGAGTGAAACTTGTCCACTAGTTGGTGCATCTAAGCCGCCCAGTAAATGCAGCAGTGTGCTTTTTCCCGAGCCCGATGCGCCCACGATAGCAAGCGTCTCGCCTTTGGCAACCGTCAAATCTAAATTTTGCAGAACCGTCACGTCCAGCACACCGTCGTGAAAGCGCTTACTCAAACTACGTGCTTGCAGAATCACATCACTCATAGCGCAGTGCCTCCGCAGGATTAACACGGCTGGCGCGCCAGCTGGGATAGAGCGTCGCCGCGAATGCGAGCACTAACGCAATAACTGTAATCGGCACAATATCGCCGCTTTGCGGCTCGCTTGGCATACGGCTAATCAAATAAATATCGCGCGGCAAGAAACTCGCGTTAAACAGATGTTCAATCGCTGGCACGATGATGTCAATGTTGTACGCAATGCCAAGACCAAGCAGCAATCCTGCCAGCGTTCCCACCACGCCCACTGCCGCGCCTTGCACCACAAAAATGCCCATGATGGAGCGCGGCGTTGCGCCAAGTGTTCTAAGGATCGCGATGTCAGCACGTTTGTCTGTCACCGTCATCACCAACGTACTGACCAAATTGAATGCCGCCACCGCAACGATGAGCGTCAAAATGATGAACATCATGGTTTTTTCGACCTGCACAGCCGCAAACCAAGTACGATTTTGTTTCGTCCAATCTCGAACATAAAGATTACCAAGATCTGTTTTAAGAGATAAGGCTTGCGACAACTCGTCGCCTACCTGCAGCGCTGTATGCAAATCACGTAATTTGACGCGGACACCGGTTGCGCCTTCCAATCTAAAAATTTTGGCAGCATCATTGACATGCACCATCGCAAGATTGGCGTCGTACTCGTAATGACCCGAATTGAAGGTGCCCAGCACTCTCATTTGCTTGAGGCGTGGCGTCACGCCAGCAGGGGTCACTTGGCCGCTCGGCGCAATCAAGGTCACCACATCGCCCGCCATCACACCCAAGCGCTTGGCTAGATCATTGCCCAAAACAATGCCAAATTCACCCTCGCGCAAGGCTTGAAAGACAAAGCGCGAGCGCTCATTGATCACATCACTCACCTCAGACTCCAACTCTGGTGCAATGCCGCGAACAAGTACACCCTTCATATCCTCGCCCCGTGCCAGCAATGCCTGCGCATCAATAAACGGGGCTGCTCCCACCACCTCGCGGTTCTTTTTCATTTCAGCAATAGTGCCCAGTACATCGCGCAATGCGCCGCCATCATTCGCGATGACTTCAATGTGAGAAACCACGCCCAGCATACGATCGCGAACTTCTTTTTGAAAACCATTCATCACCGACAAAACGATGATGAGCGCGGCCACACCGAGTCCAATCCCCAGCATCGATACACCCGAGATAAAGGAGATAAATCCATTTCGCCTTGTGCCCCGCCCCGCCCTTGTGTAACGCCAACCGAGCAACCACTCATAGGGAATTTCATACGTCTTAGAGAAAATTTTCATAAGAGACAATTGTGGCATGGTCAACACCTCCTCATTCATCATCCCTTTCGCCTCCAGCTTGGACGAGGCCTGCCAAGCCACGATCAAGCGACTTGCTCTGCAAAACCTTTCTCGCTTTCTAAGGCAGGCTGATCTGGCACATCTGGATAAGGGCGACGAATTCGATTTCATTCCTCCGCACGAACGTGTGCTCCAAGCGTCCATGCAAGTCGTTGTCACGCCCTGCCACTGGTCGGTTGGCATTGACAACATCCGCATGGATAACCCAGTCGATTTGGAGCTTACGGATGGCGAATCTCGGGCACTGTTAGCAGCAGTATTGCCTTACTTTGAAAGCGACGGTATCCTATTAACTTACGATCAGCCCTTACGCTGGTTGGCACAGGGGGAAGCCTTATCCAGCATGGTCATGCAAGGTATTCGCTTCGCTTCGTTAGATCGAGTGATCGGTCGCAATGTGGATGTCTGGCAACCGAAAAGCGATGCCAGCAAGGCCGTTCGCCGCTTGCAAAACGAAATACAAATGCTGCTCTATACCCACCCGATGAACGACGCTCGCGAAGCGCATGGCTTGCCGACGGTCAACTCGTTTTGGCTCAGTCACGCGGTCAATAACGATATGCGTTTTGACTTTTCCTTGCGCGACAGCGCCCTACGCGGCGACTGGAAAACTTGGTCACAGGCTTGGGAGGCATTAGATAAAAAGCTCTCGCAAGCCACTCAGATCACGCTCTGCGGGGAGCGCCATTCCATCAGGCTTGCAGCGCCATCGCCCCGAACACTCGCACAAAAAGCAAAACGCTTATTTCAACCCAAGCCTAGCGTGCAGTCCATTTTGGAGTCGCTATGAGCAGCAACATCCATATTTCAGCACGCGATGTACCGCCTCGCACGCAGTGGGCATT
>CANBRV010000079.1 GCA_947372005.1 Comamonadaceae bacterium
CTTTCACCGCATCAGGATTACGCAAACGAATGTGGAGCTCGCGCAACTGCTTCTCGTCCACAGGGCTTGGCGCTTGGGTTAGCAAGCACTGGGCGCGCTGGGTTTTCGGGAAGGCAATCACGTCGCGGATGGACTCTGCGCCTGTCATCAAAGTCACGATTCGATCTAGACCGAACGCGAGACCACCATGTGGCGGAGCACCGTATTGCAAGGCATCCAAGAGGAAGCCAAATTTCATTTGCGCATCTTCTGGTGTAATTTTGAGCGCGTCAAACACTTTCTTTTGCACGTCCGCTTGGTGGATACGCACGGAGCCGCCGCCCATCTCCCAGCCATTCAAAACCATGTCGTAGCCTTTGGAGAGGCACTTCTCTGGCGCGGTGGTCATCCAGTCTTCGTGGCCGTCTTTTGGCGCGGTGAAGGGGTGATGCGTCGCGGTGTAGCGCTGGTTTTCTTCGTCGAACTCGTACATCGGAAAATCGACCACCCACATCGGTGCCCAGCGGTCTTCAAACAAGCCCCACTTTTTGCCCGAAGCGCTTTGGCCAATCTTGACGCGCAGTGCACCAATGGCATCGTTGACCACTTTGGCTTTATCTGCGCCAAAGAAAATAATGTCACCGTTTTTCGCGCCTGTGCGAGCCATGATTTCAGCAATCGCTTTATCGTGCAAGTTCTTAACGATAGGGCTTTGCAAACCATCTTTGCCCGTCGTCACGTCGTTGACCTTAATCCACGCGAGGCCTTTAGCACCGTAGATTTTGACGAACTCGGTGTAGGCATCAATCTCGGAGCGTGGCATTTCTGCGCCGCCTGGCACGCACAATGCCACCACACGTCCGCCCTTCATGGTGGCAGGAGCAGAGAACACTTTGAAGTCCACATCACCCATCACATCGGTGAGTTCAGCAAACTGCATCTTGATGCGCAAATCGGGCTTATCAGAACCATACAAATGCATCGCGTCAGCATAGGTCATCACAGGGAAAGCAGCGCCATCGCCAAGGTTGACATTGATGGCTTTTTGGAACACTTCGACCATCATGCCCTCAAACATATCGCGGATTTCTTGCTCAGTGAGGAAGGATGTTTCAATATCAATCTGGGTAAATTCTGGTTGGCGATCGGCACGCAAGTCTTCGTCGCGGAAGCACTTGGTGATTTGGTAATAACGATCGTAGCCTGCCACCATCAAGAGCTGCTTAAAGAGCTGCGGGCTTTGTGGCAATGCAAAGAATTGCCCTTCTTGCACGCGGCTTGGCACGAGGTAATCACGTGCGCCTTCGGGTGTGGACTTAGTCAGCATCGGGGTTTCGATATCGATGAAGCCATGCGCATCCAAATAGTTACGCACGGTCATGGCAACCTTATAGCGCAGCATCATGTTGCGCTGCATGGCAGGGCGACGTAGGTCTAACACACGGTGCGTCAGGCGTGTCGTCTCGGACAAATTGTCATCGTCCAACAAAAACGGAGGAGTTACTGATGGGTTTAAAACCTTGAGTTCGTGACACAAAATTTCGATCTTGCCGCTCTTGAGATCAGCGTTGACAGTGCCTTCGGGACGTGCACGCACGATACCCGTCATCTGCACGCAAAACTCGTTGCGTAAATCTTCAGCCACTTTGAACATCTCGGCACGATCAGGATCGCACACCACTTGCACATAGCCTTCGCGATCACGCAAATCGACAAAGATCACACCACCATGGTCGCGGCGACGGTTGACCCAACCGCACAGCGTGACGGATTGACTGATCAGCGCCTCGGTAACTAAGCCGCAATAAGAGGTACGCATTGTTGTTTTCATTTTTATCAAGTTCCTAATTTCAAAAATTTATTTGCCCATCGGCGCATTGGCAGGTGCAACTACCCCCATCGAGACCACATATTTCAAGGCCTCGTCCACACTCATAGATAACTCTTGGCATTCTGATTTTTTAAACATCATCATGTAGCCGCTGGTTGGATTTGGCGTGGTGGGTACATAAACGCTCAAATACTCATCACGCACGCCATGCTGAAGCTCCGTCAACACGTCGCCACTTGGCACGCCGGTCACAAAACCAATCGTCCACGCGCCCTGCCTTGGCCACTCCACCAAAACGGCCTGACGAAAAGCATTGCCATTTTCCGAAAACAAAGTGTCCGACACTTGCTTCACGCTGGAATAGATAGAGCGCACTACAGGGATGCGTCCAAGAAAGGCATCCCACCAGCCAATGAGGCGTTTACCTAGGAAATTACTGACTAAAGCGCCCACAAAAAGTAGCACGACCAGCGTCAAAATGACACCAAATCCCGGGATATGAAACGGCAGCCAAGTATCAGGTTGCCATGCTTTGGGGAGAAGTAATAAAGTTTTATCGAGCGAGCTAATCGCCCACTCTAGCAGCCAAATAGTGATGGCCAAGGGCACCAAAACCAAGAGGCCAGCAAAAAACCATTTGCGAAGATTAGCCATTATGTTGTCGCTCCCGTTGTGGTTGAAGCAGCCGGCGCAGTTGCCGCAGGCGCAGGCGAAGCAGCTGGCGTTACTGAAGGTGCATCTGGTGCGACAGGCGGCACCGCGGTACTGGGCGCGGCACCGCCTTTGAAATCTGTGACATACCAGCCAGAGCCCTTCAGCTGAAAGCCAGCGGCAGTCACCTGCTTGGCAAGCGTCTCACTGCCGCATGCAGGACAGAGAGTGAGTGGCGGATCAGAAATTTTGCGCAGAATGTCTTTCGACACACCGCAAGATGAGCATTTGTAGGCGTAAATTGGCATAACTGCTGATTATCCCACGCAGGCAGACCTTGAATCGGTGAAAATCGGCAGCAAATGGACGACATGTGTCCCTCTCATAGAAAGCTCTCTTATGGTTCCCCATCTCGTCACTGCACTCACTGGCCCTACAAATGAGCTTGAGCAAAAAATCTTGGATAGCTTGCCAGCCATTGAGCGCTGGTTTCGTATGGAGTGGCTAGAGCACACCCCCCCGTTCTATACATCGGTGGATTTGCGCAACGCAGGCTTCAAGCTTGCGCCTGTGGATACCAACCTTTATCCAGGTGGCTGGAACAATCTGACGCCAGAAATGCTGCCTCTGGCTGTGCAAGCAGCCATGTCGGCCATTGAGAAGATCTGCCCCGAAGCAAAAAATCTGCTGCTCATACCGGAAAACCATACCCGCAATACTTTTTATCTCACGAACGTAGCGCGGCTACAAAAGATTTTTCATCAAGCTGGACTGAATGTTCGCCTTGGCACGATCAATCCAGAAATTACTGAGCCGACGGCGTTTGACCTCCCAACAGGCGAGCGTGTTGTGCTTGAGCCTGTTATCCGCACCAAACATCGCTTGGGCCTTAAAGATTTTGATCCTTGCACCATTTTGCTTAACAACGATTTAAGCGCTGGCACGCCAGAAATTTTTCAAAATCTCTACGAGCAACATCTCCTACCTCCGCTTCATGCAGGCTGGTCGGTACGCCGAAAATCCACTCACTTTACAGCCTACGACAAAGTGGCAGATGCTTTCGCAAGTCTGATTGGCATTGATCCGTGGCTCATCAACCCCTACTTTTCTAGCTGCGGTAGCGTCAATTTTGCTGAAGGCACGGGCATGGATTGTCTGACGGGTGAAGTGGATAAGCTTCTTAAAAAAATTCAGCTGAAATACGACGAATACGGAATCAAAGAAAAACCGTTTGTTATTGTGAAAGCCGACAACGGTACCTACGGCATGGGGATCATGACCGTGCGTAGCGCGAAAGACTTAGAAGTTATCAACCGCAAAACAAAAAACAAAATGAGCGTCGTCAAAGACGGTCAAACAGTTAGTGAAGTCATCATCCAAGAAGGCATCATGACGATGGAGCGCGTCAATGAAGCGATGGCAGAGCCTGTGGTGTATATGCTGGATCGCTACGTTGTCGGTGGTTTTTATCGTATTCACGCTGAGCGCGGGATTGATGAAAACTTGAATGCCCCTGGTGCCAGCTTTGTACCGCTTGCGTTTGCAGGGGCTACCAATACCCCAGAGCTGGGTGAAAAAATTGGTGCCAGTGTGCCAAATCGGTTTTACATGTACGGCGTGATTGCTCGCCTTGCTATGCTGGCTGCTAGCTATGAGATGGAGATGACGGATCCCTCCAGCGTAGACCTCTAGCACATGCTTGATTTGCTGGCTCTATGCCTACAACTATCTCTACCCCTGCCCAGCGTTCCAGACAAGCTATGCACAAGCGTTAAATTAGAGACGTCTCATGCCATGTCGGTTAAAGGACGTACCATTTTGCAGCGCGATGTAGTGGCAGAGTTGCCTAAACGTCGGGTATTGGTATTAGGCGGCATACATGGTGATGAGCGATCAGCCAGCTCACTGGTTTTTCACTGGATTGAACACGCACAAACAACACCCGCCAGCACGCACTGGCGCTTCATACCTGGACTCAATCCAGATGGATTGCTTGCACAACCGCCGCGCCGTACCAATGCCAATGGCGTAGATTTAAATCGCAACTTTCCAACATCAGACTGGCAACGCGATGCCATTGGTTATTGGACAAAAAAAACCAAAAAAGACCCTAGGCGCTATCCAGGCAAAGAGCCTTTATCTGAGCCCGAATCTAAATTTTTATTTGAACAAATCGAAAGCTTTAAGCCAGACATCATTGTGAGTATTCATGCGCCTTTTGGCGTGCTCGATTTCGATGGCCCATCTACGCCGCCGCACAAGCTGGGACGCTTGTACCTCGATCAGGTTGGCATCTACCCTGGCAGCCTTGGTAACTATGGCGGCGTAACGCTAGGCATCCCCGTGGTGACGGTAGAACTACCTCATGCAGCCAAGGCCCCAACCAGCGCAGAGATGCGCCAGATGTGGCTGGACTTAGTGCGCTGGATGAGTGCACACCCAACGCCCCCTACAACAAAGACGGCCTTGCGTTAAGACAAAAGCGCATTCACCCGCTTCACATAAGCAGCAGGATCAGCAGGCATACCGCCTTCAGCTAGCATGGCTTGATCAAACAAAATGTGTGCAAGATCATTAAAGTTAACTGAGCCTTCCAACTTTTTAACCAGCGCATGCTCGGTATTGATCTCCAAAATAGGCTTGCTCTCAGGGGCTGCCTGACCTGCTTGTTTGAGCATTCGCGCGAGCTGTGCGCTCATACCATCTTCTTTAGTCACCAAGCAAGCGGGGGAGTCCACCAAGCGAGTGGTCACACGCACATCTTCGGCTTTGTCTTTGAGCGCTTCTTTGAGTTTTGCAAGCAATGGTTTGGCAGATTCAGCAGCATCTTCTGCCGCCTTCTTTTCGGCTTCGTCTTGCAGCTTGCCTAAGTCAAACGCGCCTTTGGCAACGCTTTGCAGCGGTGTACCCTCAAACTCGTTTAAGAAGCCGAGGGCCCATTCGTCCACGCGGTCAGACATCAACAGAACTTCAATGCCTTTTTTCTTAAACACTTCAAGCTGGGGGCTATTCTTAGCTGCCGCCAGCGTTTCAGCGGTGATGTAGTAAATGGCGGCCTCTTGGCCTTCTTTCATGCGGGCTTTGTAGTCGCTAAAGCCAACCTTGATGGCATCTTCGGTCGTTGAGGCAAATCGCAGTAACTTGGCGATCTTGTCTTTGTTTTGCATATCCTCGCCGATGCCTTCCTTCAGCACAGCGCCAAACGCCTCGTAAAACTTGGCGTAAGTGGTCTCGTCCATACCTTCCAACATAGATAAGATGCGGCGTGTATTACCTTCGCGGATCGCTTTTGTGTCGCGTGACTCTTGCAGCAGTTCGCGCGAGACATTCAGCGGCAAATCGGCCGAATCAATCACGCCTTTGACGAAGCGCAAATACACAGGCATGAGGCTCTCAGCATCATCCATGATGAAGACGCGCTTAACGTAGAGCTTGATGCCTGCTTTTTTGTCGCGATTCCACAAATCATGCGGCGCTGTGGATGGAATGTAGAGCAACTGTGTGTACTCGGTTTTGCCCTCAACGCGGTTGTGGCTATGGGCTAGCGGCGGGGCAAAGTCGTAGCTGATTTGCTTGTAAAACTCGTCATACTGCTCTTGTGTAATGTCGGACTTAGCGCGGCTCCACAAGGCGCTAGCTTTGTTAATAGTTTCCCATTCGTCTGTGGTCACCATCTCGCCTGGCTGGTTGTCTTTGCCCTCTTTCCACTCTTCCTTGCGCATGAGAATAGGCAACGAGATGTGTTCAGCATATTTATTGATGATAGATTTCAGTTTCCAGTTAGAGAGGAAATCGCCAATCTCACTCGAGCCTTCTTCGTCATCGCGCAGATGCAGAGTGACACTCGTGCCGCGATCTTCTTTGGTAATAACTTCGGTTTCAAAATCACCAGCGCCGCCGCTAATCCAGCGCACACCCTCAGAGGCAGCTGTTCCGCCGCGACGCGTCTCTACGACCATCTTGTCCGCGACAATAAAGCCCGAGTAAAAGCCCACGCCAAATTGACCAATCAACGAACCCTGCTCTTTGGCATTCGCTTTTTGCGCATCGCCTAGCTTAGACACAAAGTCTTTCGTCCCCGACTTAGCAATCGTGCCCAAGTGCGCAATCGCTTCATCAGCCGTCATGCCGATACCGTTATCAGAAATCGTAATCGTGCGAGCCGCCTTGTCAAACGAGACACAGACTACTAAATCAGATTTACCCTCGTAGAGCGCGTCGTTATTCAGCCCTTCAAAACGCAATTTATCGCAAGCGTCAGAGGCATTCGAGATAAGTTCGCGAAGGAAAATTTCTTTGTTGGAGTACAGCGAGTGCGTGACAAGGTGAAGTAACTGCGCGACTTCGGCTTGAAAGGAATGTTTAGTTGTCATGATTCAAAAGTAATAAAAAGAAAAGAGAACGCCCCTAGAGTTAGGGGCGCTTTGCTAGATTTCAAGCTGCTTATTTGGGCAAACTCTCCACCTCACGCTGCCAGCGATCTAAGAGACGCTTGCGCTCGGCGGCTTTGCCGTATTTTTCAAAGTCGTATTTGACCAATCGCACATGGTCTAAAAGCGGAATTTTGGGGTCTGGCTTGAAAGTCTTGTTAGCGGGCACTTGCAAGCTATTGGCACGTGCACCAATGCGCTGACCGTCTGGACTCATGAGCCAGTCATAGTATTTTTTAGCTGCATCTGGATTTCTACTGCCTTTGATGAGTGCAATGCCGCCAATTTCATAGCTGGTGCCCTCGCACGGTGCTGCAGATTTAACGGGATAGCCATTGTGTGTCCAGCCATCAAAGCCAAAAATAAACGAGAGACCAATCGCTACTTCGCCTTTGGCAACATTTGGCGCTTGCGCCGTGCCGCTACGGGTATAGGTGGTGATGTTTTTATGAAGCTTTTTCATGTAATCAAAAGCCGCGTCTTCACCCATCAGTTGCACAAGACCTGCCAAGATGGTGTACGCCGTGCCGCTGGCTGCAGGGTGCGAAGTTTCAATTTCGTCTTTGTAACGCGGGTCTAATAAATCCTTCCAGCACTTGGGTACAGGTAGATTCTTTTTCTTTAATACTTCGGTGTTCCAACCAAAACCAATCGCCGATGTATAAAATCCGCCGACTCGGTTACCCGTCATTGCATATTGGCGCACGCTCCATGAGTGAAGATCATTGATGTAGCTTGGACGATATGCCTCCAAAAGTCCCACTTCCGCTGCTTGCAAATACGGATCGCCCGTGCCGCCCCACCAGATGTCGGTTTTGGGATTCGCAGCCTCTGCACGCAATTGTGCCAGCGCCTCGCCCGTAGCCTTACGCACTTGCAAAACTTTGACGCCCGTGACTTTTTGGAAGTCGCTTGCCGCCAATTCGCACCACGACTGGTCCGTAGAGCAAATAGCATTCACCACCGGCTGCTGGGCAAAAACGATATGACTTAACGCGGCGCAAGCCATAACTAGTAAGGCTTTGAAGATGATTGTGTTTTTCATATTACTAATTTTAAAGATTAAAACCGTTCATCTGATCGCAAATAGCGCCATTGCCCTAGGGGTAAATTCCCAAGCATCAGCTTGCCAATCCGCACACGCTTAAGTCCCACAACGGTTAGCCCCACGGCCTCGCACATGCGGCGGATTTGGCGTTTTTTGCCTTCATTCAACACAAATCTCAATTGTTCTGGATTTTGCCAATCCACCTTGGCAGGCTTGAGTGGCTTGCCGTCCATGTGGAGGCCATGCCTGAGCCGTGCTAATTGCTCTGGCGGAAAAATCGATTGAATGTCCACTGTCATAAGTCCACGCTCTTGAGTGCGGTAACTCACGCGAACCAAATACTCTTTCTCAATCGTCGAATCCTCACCGATCAAAGTTCTGGCTACACGACCATCCTGCGTAAGGATGAGTAAGCCCGTGGAGTCAATATCCAAGCGACCTGCGGGTACAAGGCTATTCCAATGACTCGGGTGGAATTGGATGCGCGACGGGTCATCATCCCAGCGCTGTGCGGGCACGACCAACACTTTGGCGGGTTCGTAGCCATCTTCGGCTTGACCACTCACAAAACCAATCGGTTTATGCATCACCACGGTCACCTGCTCGGCTTGCCTGCCCGCTGCTTCGCGGTGAATTTCAATATGCGCATCAACTGGCACGGGCTGGCCGAGCACCGCAGGCGCACCGTTCACGCGTACCCAACCTCTGGCGATCCAATCGTCAGCCTCGCGGCGCGAAGCCAAACCCAGCTCTGCCATGCGTTTATTTAATCGGATCAAGGTCGGTTCAGTCATAGTGAAAATTGTTGGTTGAGTTTGTTGATATCTGGCACCGTTAATCCGCCGTAATCTAAACGGATCGTACCTTGCGCTTCAAGTGCTTTCAAAGCCACGTTCACACGCTGCCGCGAGAGTCCCACCAAATACGCAAGTTCTTGCTGCGTGATCGTCAGAGTATTGCCAATTTGCGGATACAGCGTGGGGTTGAGCAGCCCCGCCAGCGTACGCGCCACGCGTCGC
>CANBRV010000080.1 GCA_947372005.1 Comamonadaceae bacterium
ACGACATCACTTTCCGCTCAAACCAAGTGGGATTTGCCCGCTGCCTACGCAGCAGGCAACTTCCACACCGAGAACTTGGCGCAGTTCGCCAAGGATGTGGATGCTGCCACTGCTGGCAAGCTCAAAATCCAAGTCCACGCCAATGCTTCGCTGTTTAAAGCCAACGAAATCAAACGCGCTGTGCAAGGCGGACAAGCGCAAATTGGTGAAATCTTGCTCGCCAATTTCTCTAACGAAAATCCACTCTATGCGCTGGACGGCGTACCCTTTTTGGCGGCTAGTTATGCCGATGCGCAAAAACTCTATGCTGCCTCCAAACCTGCGATGGATAAGGCTTTGGCCGCGCAAGGCATGAAGCTCTTATTTAGCGTGGCATGGCCACCGCAAGGCATTTATAGCAAGCGCGAACTTTCCTCTGTGGCCGATTTACGTGGCATCAAGTGGCGCGCTTATAGCCCTGCGACCGCCAAGATTGCCGAGCTGATTGGCGCGCAAACTGTCACGATTCAAGCAGCCGAACTCTCGCAAGCGCTGGCAACGGGCGTGGTCGAAAGCTACATGAGCTCGGGCTCTACAGGTTACGACAGCAAGACGTATGAGTCGATCAAAAACTTTTACGACACACAAGCTTGGCTACCTAAAAATGCTGTGATCGTGAACTTGAAATCGTTTAGCGCGCTGGATGCGGCCACTCAAACGGCACTACTCAAAGCGGCGGCTGATGCAGAAAAACGCGGTTGGACAACATCCATCGCTAAAAACGAAGAGTACAAAAAGCTACTCACCGAAAAAGGCATGAAGATCATCAAGCCATCCGCAAAACTGACCGCCGACTTGCAGCAAATTGGCACGGTGATGTTGGCTGATTGGCTCAAAGTATCGGGTGATGAAGGCAAGGCTATCGTTGCTGAGTACAACAAGCTCAAAGCTAAAAAGTGATGGAATTGACGTGAGAACGTTTTTAGACAAACTCTACCTCGCGTGCGGCGCGATTGGTGCGAGCTTTATCGCGCTGATTGCCCTCCTTATGGTGGGACAGTCCGTACTGCGTGAATTTGGTGTTCGCACGGGCGCGGTCAACGACGTGGTGGCATGGTGCTGCGCGGCAGCGGCCTTTTTTGCCATGGCGCATGCGTTTAAGCACGGCGACTTTGTGCGCGTGACGTTGATGCTGGAGAAGATGAATACCAAGACCAGACGCACGTTTGAAATTGGCTCGCTACTCATCGGGACCGTTGCCACGGCTTACCTCGCGTATGCGGCATGTAGCTTCACGCTGGAGAGCTATCAGTTCAACGACGTGGCGCAGGGCCTGCTCGCGCTGCCGCTGTGGATTCCGCAAAGCAGCTTCGCATTTGGCTCGGTGTTGCTGTTCGTGGCGGTGCTGGACGAACTCATCATCGTGCTGCGCGGCGGCGTACCCACCTTTGTGCGCCTAGTTGAAGAGCGTCACGCCAAGGGTGATTTTTCAGCCGACGTTTAAAAGGCACTCATGGATATCTTGACCATTGGCGGCATCTTGCTGCTCCTCATGCTTTTGCTGCTCTCGGGCGGCGTGTGGATTGCCATGACGCTTGCCATTTGTGGCTGGGTTGGGCAAGCCTTTTTCACATCGACCGCACCTGCTAAAAATTTATTTAGTTCGTTTTGGGAAAGCAACGCGTCGTGGGAACTTGCCGCGCTTCCCTTGTTCATTTGGATGGGCGAAATTTTGTTTCGCACCAAACTCTCCGAGCAAATGTTTGAAGGCCTGCGCCCGTGGCTGAACGCTGTGCCAGGCCGCTTGATGCACACCACGATTTTGGGCTGCGGCATTTTTGGCTCCGTCTCAGGCTCGTCCGCCGCCACCTGCGCCACGATTAGCAAGGTCGCGCTACCTGAGCTAATGAAGCGCGGGTATGACGAAAAACTGGCGCTCGGTTCACTCGCCACCGCTGGCACGCTGGGCATTTTGATTCCACCCTCCATCACCATGGTCGTCTATGCGGTGGCGGCGGATGCCTCCATCATTCGGATTTTTTTAGCAGGTTTTTTGCCAGGCTTCTTGCTGATGGCACTGTTCTCGGGCTACATCATGTGGTGGAGCTGGCGCAATCCAGACAAGGTACCAGCCGCCGACCCGCCCACCACCTTCATGCAAAAAATAGTGGCGTCTAAGCAATTGATTCCGTGCGCGCTTCTCATCATTTTTGTTTGCTGGGTCTTGATTGCAGGTTACGCCACAGCGACAGAATGTGCGGCTTACGGCGTGGCTGGCTCGCTGGCTATTGCGGCGGTCGGCGGTGGCCTGACGTGGAAAAACTTCAAGGAAGGCCTCATGGGCACCACGCGCACCAGCTGCATGATCATGTTTATCTTGGCAGGCGCGGCCTTCCTCACCAAGACCATGGCGTTTACGGGTATCCCGCGCGAACTGGCCGAATGGGTCAACGGCATGCACCTCTCGCCCTACGCACTCATTGGTGTGCTGACGGTGGTGTACCTCATCCTTGGCACGGCGCTAGATGGCATCAGCATGATTGTGCTGACCGCTGCGGTGGTGCTGCCGATGATTCAAAAAGCAGGCTTCGATTTGGTGTGGTTTGGCATCTTCATCGTACTGTTAGTTGAAATTGCCGAAGTCACGCCGCCCGTGGGCTTCAACCTGTTTGTGCTGCAAAACATGACAGGCAAAGATAGCAACACGATTGCCAAAGCAGCCATTCCGTTCTTCGCATGCTTAGTCGTGTGTATCGTGCTGGTAACTGTCTTCCCGCAAATCGTGACGTACTTGCCTGATTTGGTGATGGGGAAAGAGAAGTAACTTTTACTTGGCGTTCGGAAAGAACAACTGTTCGCCATTAATTTTGTAGGCCGCAATCACCGCTTGGCCAGCGGGCGAAATGACCCAATCGACAAACGCTTGAGCCTCGCGCACTTTCACGTGCGGATGCTTGGCGGGGTTCACCACCATCACGCCGTATTGGTTGAAGAGCCTTGTATCTCCCTCTACCAAAATCGCTAACTGCTTGCGGTTTTTAAAGTTGAGCCATGTGCCGCGATCCGACAGCACATACGTGCCTGCCGCTGCTGCCATGTTGAGCGCTTGCCCCATGCCGCAGCCACATTCTTTGTAGTTTTGCCCCTTACTGGCTTGCGACTCTAAGCCTGCCATCTTCCAATAGCGAAGCTCGGCAGCGTGCGTGCCGCTTTTGTCACCACGGGAAAAAAACGTCGCGTTGCTAGTTGCAATTTTTTGCAAGCCTTGCACCACGTCTTTGCCGCGCACGTTGGAGGGGTCATTACTTTGCCCAATCAGCACAAAGTCGTTGTACATCACGTCAAAACGCTGCACACCAAAACCTTCAGCCAAAAACTTTTCTTCGGCAACTTTGTCGTGCACAAACAGCACATCCGCATCCCCGCGCCGCGCCGCGTCCAGCGCTTGCCCAGTACCGAGAGCGACCACTTTAATGCTGATGCCTGTGGCCTTGGTAAAGGCGGGCAGCAGATGCGCAAACAAGCCCGACTGCTCGGTCGATGTGGTCGATGCCATGACGATTTGCTGGGCAAATGCCGCTTGAAATATGCCCGTGCAAGCCAAAGCCAGTATGGCTTGCAGCAGTGATGATTTAAAACTTTTCATCGAATTCATACTCGCTCGCCTTGCAAAAATAAAGCCGCCTCGTTCGGTAGCTCTTTGTTAAAAAAATCTTTAGTTGGCAAATCTACCAAGAGTTTGCCGCCCTCTAAATAAACCACCCGAGTCGCCAAACGCTTGGCTTGCCCGAGGTTGTGGCTAGCGAATACCAGCGTGCATCCGCTATCGGCAAATTGCTGAATCAGCAGCTCGACTTCGCGCCTTGCCGATGGATCGAGACTGGCCGTTGGTTCGTCCAAAAACAAGATGTCGGGACGCAGTGCCCATGCCCGAACCAGTGCCAAGCGCTGACGTTGACCAACCGACATGGCGCGTGCGTTGCGGTGCATGATGCCCTCGAAACCCATGGCAGATAAGGCTTGTAGGGCATCGCCCTTGGCAGTTTTCCATGATTTTCCAGCAAACCATAGCGCCAACGTAACGTTTAAAAGTGCCGACACACGCAGCATATGCGGCTGCTGAAACACCATCACTTGACGTGCATCTGTGTGACTGGTGCGCTCACCGCTGCTTGGTTTTTGCTGTCCGTGTAAGAGTCTAAGGAGCGTACTCTTCCCGCTGCCATTTGCGCCCAAGAGCACCACTCGCTCACCCTTAGCGATGGATAACGAACAAGGTGCTAGCGCCGTCTGTGCGCCAAATTTAACGCTGGTGGATTCCAGCGATATGACACGACCCCTTTGCCCTTCGGGCATTTCCCCTACTACCGCAGGGGCAATCAAAGGCTTGCTTTGATCCCCATCTATGAAATAGGGGGGATGTCGCGACGCGACAGGGGGGTTCTCTTGCACCCCAGTATCCATACGGCTTCTCGCGTATTGAACGAAGGCCGCCAACCCATGCAACGCCAGCATCACGGCCAAGAGCACAAAGCCCAGCGCCAGCGCCAGTGGCAAATCGCCTTTGCTGGTTTCCAGCGCAATCGCGGTCGTCATGACGCGCGTAAAGCCGTCGATGTTGCCGCCCACAATCATCACCGCGCCCACCTCGGTAATAGCACGGCTAAAGGCGGTGACGAAGACCATAAACAGCGCATGCCGCTCGTCAAACGCCAACAGCACGGCACGCGCAAGCGTCCCAGCTCCGAGCGAGCGCCACTGCTCGCCATGCGTCGCTTCGGCGCTCTCCACCACTTGCCGCGTCAGTGCGGTGACCACGGGCAGCACCAAGAGAGATTGCGCCACCACCATTGCTTGAAAACTAAACAGCCAACCCAAAAACCCAAGCGGCCCGGTGCGCGAGAGCATCAGGTACACCACCAGCCCCACCACCACGGAAGGCACGGCCAGCAAGGAGTTGAGCAGCACCAGCACCAAAGGCCGCCCCGGATAACGCGCCACGCCCAGCCAAGCGCCCAAGAGCAAACCCACCGCACCGCCAATCAGCACCGCCAAGGCGCTGACAGCCAGCGACCGACCAACGATGGCTACGAGCGAAGCGTTGCCGTCAACAATGAGCTGCGCGGCGGTGACTAAACTGGTGGAGAGATCGGACATATCAGCGCGAGAATTAGCGAGACAGAAGTGATTGGCGTAACCACTCAGGATCACGTCTTGTGTCGAGCACTGCAATCACAGTTGCGAGTTGATGCTCAAATAAATAGTAGATCGCGTAAGGAAACCGACGCGATAAGCTTCGGTAAACCAAGCCACCATTGGGCTTAGCATGAACGCCAGCGTAAATCATCAGTGAGTCAATATCAGCACTCAAAGTGTCTAAGAAATATTGTCCGATTCCCGTTTGCTGTTTTTCGTAAAACCAATAGCCACTCAGCAAGTCTGTTTGTGCTGATTCTGTGATTTCGATGTGCTGACAGCCGTTCACGTCGCTTGCATGCCCGTCATCTGGCGCAAGTTCTGTTTAGCCTTGGCCCACGGGATCACTTTTTCAAGTCCCGCATCCAATCGCGCCAACCGCTGACTCAAAACTTCTTGATGCCACGCAGGCACAACATCAGCCGCGCCTTTTGTAAATGACTCCCAAAGCACCTCCATCGCCTGCAAGCGAGTGGGTAGCGGCAGATTGGCTAACTGATCAATTTGAGCTTGTTGCATAAATGAGGCCTCGCATAAAAAGACAAGATGCTATTTTCTCTCGAAATCAGTCCTTTGCCCCAGCTTGCAGCGCTCGCGCTCTGGATTGTTGGAGTTCAACGCTGTTGGGCAGGGACTTCGTATCCCAGCCTTGCAAATGCTGCTCGGCAATCGAGCGCAGCACGCCAATCCACTCCAAGTTATCGTTCGGACAAGTGATGTAGTTGAACTCTTTGCCGCCCTCATGGATAAAGGCTTCGCGCGCTTCCATGTCGATCTCTTCTAACGTCTCTAGGCAGTCGCTGGTAAAGCCTGGGCAGATCACGTCCACGCGCTCAATGCCCGCTTTGGCAAGTGCAATGAGCGTGGGCTCGGTATAGGGCTGCAACCACTTGGCGCGGCCAAAGCGCGACTGGAACGTGACGCGGTATTGCTCTTTTGTGAGCCCCAAATTCTCAGCCAACAAACGCGCCGTCTTCAAACACTCACAGTGGTACATATCGCCAAGCGTCAACGTGCGCTCGGGCACGCCGTGGAACGTCATCACCAGCACTTGCGGTTGGCCAGTCTTCTTCCACGACTCGCGGACTCGATTCCCGAGCATGCAGATGTAGCCATCGTGGTCGTGATAGCGATTCACAAAACGCAGCTCAGGAATCACGCGCTGCTGCTTGCCCCAGTCGAACACCGCATCCGACACACTGGCGGTCGTCGTACCCGAGTACTGCGGATAAAGCGGCAACACCAAGATGCGTGTCGCGCCTTCGGCCTTGAGTTGATCCAATTCCTGCGCCATGCTCGGGTTGCCATAGCGCATGGCGTAGCGCACAACAACCTTGTGGGAAGCCGCATCCAGCGCGGCTTGCAGCAGGGTCGCTTGCGCTTGCGTCCAATGGCGAAGCGGCGAATCTTTCTCCATCCAAATGCTCGCGTACTTGGCGGCAGATTTTTTGGGGCGCACTCGAAGGATGATTCCGTGCAGGATCAGCCACCAAATCGGCTTTGGAATTTCCACCACACGCGGGTCACTCAAAAACTCAGCAAGATAACGGCGCACCGCATCAGGCGTAGGCGCGTCGGGTGTGCCAAGGTTAACGAGCAGCACGGCAGTTTTGGGGGTAGTGCCGTGCTGGAATTTGGGTTCGGGTTGATACCGAGACTGGAAAGGGGATGTGAAGCTCATGGTTTATAGTTTAGCCATGCCTCAAGCGCCTACCCGTCTCACACTTACCAACATCACCAAGCGCTACCCCGCTGTGCTGGCTAACGACGGCATCACGCTTTCTGTGGGGGCTGGAAAAATCCATGCCATCTTGGGTGAGAACGGCGCGGGCAAATCGACGCTGATGAAGATCATTTACGGCGTGGTGAAGCCTGATAGTGGTTCTGTGCAATTTAATGGTGAGGTCGTCCACATTGCCAACCCGCAAGCCGCACGGGCGCTTGGCATCAGCATGGTGTTTCAGCATTTCAGTTTGTTCGACACGTTGTCGGTTGCCGAGAATGTTTGGCTGGGTTTGGACAAGTCGCATAGCCTGAAAGAAGTCACCGCGCAAATCACAGCAAAAGCCGCTGCATATGGGCTGGACATTGACCCGCTGCGCCCTGTGCACACGTTGGCAGTGGGTGAGCGGCAGCGGGTGGAGATCATCCGCGCCTTGCTAACCAACCCCAAGCTGCTGATTCTTGACGAGCCCACATCGGTGCTAACGCCGCAGGCTGTGGAGAAGCTTTTTGTCGTGCTGCGCCAGCTTGCGTCTGAGGGCTGCACCATCCTTTACATCAGCCACAAGCTAGATGAAATCCGTGCGCTGTGTGATAGCTGTACGGTGCTACGCGGCGGGCGCGTGACGGGTGAATGCGTGCCTGCCAACGAGTCGAATGCCTCGCTAAGCCGCATGATGATTGGCTTTGAGCCTAAACCACTGGCGCGTAACGCCATGCAAACGGGTGAGTCGCGCCTGTTGATTCGCAACTTCTCAAAGCCTAAATCAGACCCGTTTGGTGTGGACTTGGACGCGATCAATTTGGATGTTCGGGCTGGCGAAATCGTGGGCATTGCAGGCGTGTCGGGCAACGGGCAAAAGGAATTACTAGCTGCAATATCGACGCGCCAATTCAACGCCCGGCACTACGAACACCCCAGCGACAAAAATACCAAGCATCGTTTGCACATCGTGCCCGAAGAGCGCCTTGGTTGCGGCGCCGTGCCCTCATTTAGTCTTGCCGATAACTTGCTCCTCACGCGTAGCGAAGCCGTGACCAAACGCTTTGGTTTTGATTGGATTGCGCCAAAAAAATTACACGAGCAAGCCACGCGCATCATCGAAGCTTTTAATGTGAAAGCGGGTTCAGGCAAAGGTAGTGCTGCTTTGGCGCAATCGCTATCGGGCGGCAACTTACAAAAATTTATTGTGGGGCGCGAAATGGATGCCCAGCCTGAAGTGCTAGTCGTCGCGCAGCCCACGTGGGGCGTGGATGTGGGGGCAGCGGCGCAGATTCGCGCGGAGCTGCTCGCTTTGCGCGAGCGCGGCTGTGCGGTGCTGGTGATTAGCGACGAACTGGACGAGCTGTTTGAAGTCTGCGACCGCTTACACGTGATCGCCAAAGGGCGGCTCTCGCCAAGCTTGGATGTTCGCAAAGCCACGCCTAGCTTGATTGGCGAGTGGATGAGTGGTTTATGGGATGCAAAAGAAGCGGAGGCTCATGTTTAAGTTAATTGCCCGCCCTGCCCCATCTCGCGCATGGACGTATGCCTCGCCGCTCTTGGCGCTGGCGGTCACGGTGCTGGTTGGACTGACGATTTTTAGTTTGCTAGGCAAAGACCCGCTGCGTGGGCTCACGATGTTTTTTTGGGAGCCCATCAAATCGGGTTATGCCGTGGGCGAGTTATTCGTCAAGGCGACGCCCTTGCTCATCATTGCGCTGGGGCTCTCGGTGTGCTTTCGCTCGGGCGTTTGGAACATTGGCGCAGAGGGGCAGTTTGTGATGGGCGCGATCTTTGCGGGTTGGATGGCGCTGCAAGCGGAAAAAACCACAGCTGCTTGGATCATCATCCCCGCTATCTTGCTGGCGGGCGTGTTTGGCGGCATGCTGTGGGCGAGCATCACGGCGCTACTTAAAGACCGCTTTCATGCCAACGAAATTTTGGTGAGTTTGATGCTGGTGTACGTCGCCATTTTTACGCTCAATTTTTT
>CANBRV010000081.1 GCA_947372005.1 Comamonadaceae bacterium
GGCGCAAGAGCAGGGACGTGTGATTTCATCGCAGGCCGTCATCCAACAGGTTGCTGTTCCGCGTCAAGTCTGCAACAACCAACAAGTGGCTGTGCAAGGTCAAAAAAGCGGTGCTGGCGGCATGATGGGCGCGATTGCAGGTGGCGCCATAGGCAATAACGTTGGTGCTGGCTCTGGTCGCGCATTGGCAACCATGATTGGTGTGATTGGCGGCGCTATGACGGGTGACCGTATCGAAGGCGCGCCTCCTGTGCAGATGCAAACTGTGCAAAACTGCAGTACGCAAACTTTTTACGAAAATCGCACATCAGGTTACAACGTGGTGTATGAGTACAACGGCAAGCAATACAACGTGCAAATGCCCAATGACCCAGGGCAGTATGTTCAGCTGCAAGTGACACCCGTTGGCGCTGCTTCTCAGTCGATGCAGGGCACAAATATGGGTATTCCAACGCCTGTGATTCAACCGATGGTGCAGCAACAAGTCGTGGCGGCCCCCCAAGTGATTTATGCACAACCACAAGTGGTTTATGCGCGTCCTTACTATCCTGTGATTTATCCAGCCGTGAGTATTGGATTTGGCTGGCGCGGTGGTTACGGCCATCGTCACTGGCATTAATAAAAAAGCCCCGAAATCACGGGGCTTTTTTTATGTGTATGAGGTGATGAGCCTGATCCTCGGCACTGCTTCTACAGTTAGAGCTGCTTGGTTCCCCACCTGACTCGGTTGGCCGCTTCGTCATGCGAGGGGGCTCATCACCGCTGATTATAGAATCCTTGTATGTCTTACCTTGTCCTTGCTCGCAAATACCGCCCGAAAACCTTTACCGAAATGGTCGGCCAAGAGCATGTGGTTCAGGCACTGACCAATGCACTGACCTCGCAGCGCTTGCATCACGCCTATCTTTTTACGGGGACACGCGGTGTCGGTAAGACCACCGTCTCACGCATTTTGGCTAAGTCCCTTAACTGCTTAGGCACGGACGGGCAGGGCGGCATTACGGCTAGCCCTTGCGGCGTTTGCGAAGCTTGCACTGCCATTGATGCGGGTCGCTTTGTTGATTACACCGAGCTAGATGCGGCCTCTAACCGCGGCGTGGACGAAGTGCAGCAGCTGCTAGAGCAAGCCGTCTACAAGCCCGTGCAAGGCCGTTTTAAGGTCTTCATGATTGACGAGGTGCACATGCTGACCAATACGGCGTTTAACGCCATGCTGAAGACGCTAGAAGAGCCGCCAGAGTATCTCAAGTTTGTGCTGGCAACTACCGATCCGCAAAAGGTGCCTGTGACGGTACTCTCGCGCTGTTTGCAGTTCAACTTGCGGCCGATGGCACCTGAGACGGTACGTGCGCACCTAGAGACAATTTTGTCAGCCGAAAACATCGAACGTGAACCCGCTGCCTTGCGACTTTTGGCTAAAAACGCCCACGGCTCCATGCGCGATGGTTTGAGCCTAACCGACCAAGCGATTGCCTTTGGCGATGGTGCGCTGCGCGAGGCGCAAGTGCGGCAAATGCTCGGCGCGGTGGACGATCGCTATATTCTCGATTTAATTAGCTGCCTGGCACGCGGTGAGGGAGCGGCTGTCATTGCTACTGTACGCAGCCTGCAAGATGCAGGCTTGAACGCCGCATCCACGCTTGAGCAGATGACGGATGTGCTGCATCGCATGATGGTGTCCCAAATGAGCGGCAAAACTAGAGCTGCGGATCTAGAGGACGAAGACACGACGATTGCATCGCTTGCTGCGCAAATGCCCGCCGATGAAATTCAGCTTTTGTACAGCATTTGCCTGCATGGCAAAGCCGACTTAGGTTTAGCCAGTGACGAATACGCGACCCTCACGATGATATTGCTGCGCTTACTTGCATTCAAACCGAAAAAAGCCATTGATGGGAGTGCCGCCGAGCCGTCAAAAAAGCCTGAGGTAAGGGAGGAAAGGCCGCCGCCTCAGGTGGCCGCCAGGCCAGAGCCAGTAAGGCTTGCGCCAGTGCTGGAAACACTTTCCATTCCCGTACGTGTCCAGGCAGCGCCGATGGAAGACTCAAAAACCGAGATTCCTGCGCCGCCAAAAGCTCAGACTCCATTTGTGTCTGCGCTTGAAATTACCCCCCTTGGTGATGTCTGGTTTGAGACAACTAAAGCATTGATAGCGAGCGAATCGATTGGTGCCTTAGTGCGCGAACTCGCACTTCAATCTCAGCTGATTACCAAAGAGGTGGATGTTTGGATATTGCAAGTTGATAACGCGCTTTTGGCAAATCCCGCGCATGCGGAAAAATTGCAAGCCGCGCTGCAAACTATACAGCCGAACGCGAAACTACAGGTGCAATCCGGCAGCGTGGTCGATACGCCAGCTAAGCGCTTGGCAAAAGCCGCTAACGAACTTCAAGCTGCTGCTGAGGCGCTCATCATGAATGACGAAACAGTGCAACAACTCATGCGAGAATTCGATGCGAAAATTGTGCCAAACTCAATCAAGCCAATCAAAATAAATCCACTCGACACAACAAAAAAGGAAGAACATGTTTAACAAAGGACAACTCGCGGGACTCATGAAGCAAGCGCAAAATATGCAAGACAACATGAAAAAAGCGCAAGAAGAATTGGGCACTATCGAAGTGACGGGCGAGTCAGGCGCAGGCCTTGTCAAAGTCACCATGACTTGCAAACACGATGTACGCCGTGTGCAGATTGACCCATCACTCTTAGCAGACGACAAAGACATGTTGGAAGATTTGGTAGCAGCTGCGTTTAATGCGGCGCTCAAAAAAGCTGAAGACACGAGTAGCGAAAAAATGGGCAAGATCACGGCGGGTATGCCTAGTCTGCCAGGCGGCATGAAGCTGCCGTTCTAAGCACAGGTACTGATGCAAAGCCTCACAGCTCTGATCGAGGCCTTGCGCGTGCTGCCTGGCGTGGGCGAAAAATCCGCCAGCCGCATGGCATTTCATTTGCTCCAGCACGACCGAGGCGGTGCCATGCGTCTCGCGCAAGCCTTGTCTGGCGCGGTCTCCACGGCGATGCATTGCACGCGCTGCAATACGTTTAGCGATGCGCTGCTATGCGGTACGTGCGCGGATGAATCCCGCGATGCTACAAAGCTATGCGTGATTGAAACACCAGCCGACCAATCTGCCCTAGAGCGCAGTGCCGCATACAAGGGCTACTATTTTGTGTTGATGGGACATCTAAGCCCGCTAGACGGCGTGGGTGCTACGCACTTGAATGTTCAAGCTTTGTTTAAGCGAGCAATCGATGGCATCGTGACTGAGGTGATTTTGGCAACCAACTTCACGGCAGAAGGCGAGGCAACTGCGCACTTAATTGCGCAAACGCTCAAAGCCAAAGGCGTTACCGTGACGCGCTTGGCGCGTGGTATTCCTGCAGGCAGTGAGTTAGAGTATGTGGACTTGGGTACCATTGCGTATGCCCTTAGTGATAGACGATAGGAGACTTACGATGCCTACATTTCAACACTTCACCATTGCCTATGGCTGTGTTTTATTTATGGCGATTTTGCCGATCATGTGTGCTGGACTTGCTAAGCGATCGGGTTTTGGTAAGCGACGCTCAGAAGGTGGTTTCGATAACGTCGATCCCCGTGCATGGCTCCATAAACAAACTGGCTTTGCGGCCAGAGCCAACGCAGCGCAAGCCAATACATTTGAGGCTTTGCCCTTCTTTTTTGCCGCAGTCATCATTGCGCATCAGCTGGGCGCCATTCAAGTCCGACTTGATATTTTGGCGCTTATTTTTGTGTTGCTACGCGTGCTCTACGTGATGATGTATGTTGCGGGCATTGCGAATTTGCGCAGCCTCATTTGGACGGCTGCTTTCGCCGTGAATGTGGGGATTTTGTTTTTAGGTGTTCGTTAAAAACTTATTTTCGTAAGTCAGCGAGTACCTTACAGCCGCGCTGCACAGCAGGCCTTGCAGCTACCTTGTCAAACCAAATTTTGAGTGTTGGGTAATCCGCCCAATCAATGCCTTGTTTTTGCCATGAATTCACCCACGGGAAGATGGCGATATCAGCGATAGAGTACGTTTTCCCGCCAAGATAGGGTGAGGTTTGCAAACGCTTGTCCATCACGCCGTATAACCGCTTAGCCTCGCTGGTATAGCGGTTGATAGCGTAAGGAATTTTTTCGGGTGCAAAGACGCGAAAGTGATGCGCTTGACCCAGCATCGGGCCTACGCCGCCCATTTGGAACATTAGCCACTCCAGCGCCTCAAACTTAGCGCGATCACTCTTGGGTAAAAACTTACCCGTTTTGCTTGCCAAATACAGCAAAATAGCACCTGATTCCATTAAATGAATCGGCTTGCCATCAGGACCTTTTGGATCGACCAATGCGGGGATTTTGTTGTTCGGACTAATCTTTAAAAACTCAGGCGCAAATTGATCACCCTTGCCAATATTGATTGGGTGTGCTTGCCAGTCGCGACCTAATTTAAAACCACACTCTTCCAGCATGATGTGAATTTTGTGCCCGTTAGGCGTAGGCCAAGAGTAAACGTCAATCATAAAAATTTCTTTTCTAAAAATATAGTGAGGATTAGTGATGAATCGAGAGCGCTTGAAGTAAATCTGTTTCTAGTGCAAGAATAGATTTTTGGGATTGCAGTGAAGCCCCATCGACTACAAAGCTATCTTCAACACGCTCGCCTAAAGTTGTTATTTTTGCTAATTGCAAATTGATCTCATGCTGTGCAAGTACTCGGGCAATGGCATACAGCAAGCCTACGCGATCGCTGGCGACGATGCTCAAAATCCAACGTTGACCTTTTTCATCAGGGTGTAATTCCACGCGCGGCTGAATTGGAAAACTTTTGACACGCCTTGAGTGACGTGCTTTAGGTGCATTTTTAAGTGGGACGAGTGCCGTGAGGTCTTGCGCCAACTCCGTTTCAATTTTTTTCAAAAGCTGAGTGTTTTGATCGGCATCTAATCCGACAGCCGTTACTTGAAAGCTATCTAAAGCATGCTCATCGTTTGTGGTGTGAATTTTTGCATCCCAAATGCTAAAGTTATTGCGCTCAAAGTAGCCACAAATCCGTGCAAATAAGTCAGGAATGTCAGGTGTATAGATCAGTACTTGCAAGCCTTCGCCAATAGGGGACAATCTAGCGCGAACAATGGGCACTAAGCTGCCAACATGTGGCATAAGTAGTCTGGTATGCCATGCAACATCGCCGGCGGCTTGTCGCATGAAGTAGCTGACGTCCAAGGTTTTCCATAGTGGCTGAGCTGAGGAGGGCTGCAATCCATACAAAGCCAAAGCCTCACAAGCCTTTCGCTGTGTCCCCTCTACAAGGGATGCTGCGTCTGGCGCGCGTCCACCAAGAGCTCGCGTGGTGTACCGATACAGATCTTCAAGAAGCGTAGCTTTCCATGCATTCCATACCTTTGGTGAGGTACCACGAATGTCTGCAACAGTTAGTAAATAGAGTGCCGTCAGGTAGCGCTGGCTTCCCACTCGCTTAGCAAACGCAGCAATAACATCAGGATCAGATAAGTCTTGCTTTTGTGCAATTTGACTCATCGTCAGGTGTTCTTTGACTAAAAAGGCTATCAGGTTAGCATCCTCAGTGGCAACACCATGTTGTTTGCAAAACAAATGAGCCTCAGCAATGCCAAGCTCCGAATGATCGCCCCCACGACCTTTCGCAATATCATGAAAAAGCGCTGCAATATGCAAGATCCACGGTTTATCCCATCCGCCGGCCAATTGCGAGCAAAACGGATATTCATGTGCATGGTCGGCAATAAAAAACCGACGCACGTTTCTAAGCACCATCAAGATGTGTTGATCAACGGTGTAGACATGAAATAAGTCGTGCTGCATTTGCCCAACAATTCGGCGAAATACCCACAAATACCGTCCAAGCACTGACGTCTGATTTAGTAAGCGGATCGTGTGGGTGAGCCCTTCACCCGTCTGCATGATTGCGAGGAAGGTGGCTTTGTTCACAGGGTCATGTCTAAACGCCGTGTTCATTTGCCTACGGGCGTTATAGAGCGCCCGTAGCGTACGCGCTGACAGGCCATTCACGCCAGGTGACTTCTGATAAACATGAAACGTTTGCAAAATTGCATGCGGTTTGCGCTCGTATAAATCATCCACCGCAATGTCGAGCACGCCATTCCTATCAAAAAAATCAGGCGTAAGCTGTATGGGCGCTACTTTGCAAGGATTCAATCGCTCATCGATATTGAGCAACAAAATTTGATTGAGTTGCACAACCGCCTTCGCCGCCCAGTAATAGCGTTGCATTAAAGCTTCACTATTTTTACGTGACGACTCAAATTCAAATCCCATAGATAGTGCGACTTGCGTTTGTAAATCGAAAACAAGTCGATCTTCGCGGCGTTTCGCAATGATGTGCAAGCGGGTGCGAATATCGGCCAGAATAGCTTCATTGCGCTTGAGTTGCTTTGCTTCAAAAGGGGTTGCAAGTCCATTTGTGGCCAATTCATCCCATGTTGTACCGAGTCCAGCTGCTTTAGCTAGCCACAAAATAATGTGTAAATCACGCAGACCGCCAGGCGACTCTTTGCAATTTGGCTCTAACGAGTAGGGCGTGTTTTCAAATTTGTTGTAGCGCTGCGCCATCTCCAATGTCTTGGCTGTGGCGAAAGCCTTGGTATCAAGGTTTGCCATATAAGCAGCTTTGAACTCGTTATAGAGCATGGCTTGCGAGCCACCTATCTTGCAGGCCGTTATGCAACGCGCTTCAAGCAATGCTGTTTGGATCGTGATGTCTTTTTCTGCCTCTGCAATGCATTCGGATAGTCGGCGCACCGATGAACCAATTTCTAATCCTGCATCCCAGCACATGCCTACAAACGATTCGATATTCGCTTGTAGGGTTGCATCAGTTTGTGTGTTCGCTTCGTTAGGCAGCAACACTAAAACATCAACGTCGGAGTATGGGAAAAGCTCTCCCCGTCCGTAGCCACCAACAGCGACCAAACAAAACTTTTCAGATGCCGCTAATCCTGATTTGTCCCAAATGGTGCTCAGCGTTTGATCTGTGAGCTTTGATAACTCCCGCAGCAGTTTTCGTGTTGTCATTTGCCCATAACGGGCTAAGAGTTCCTGCTTTGCTTGGCGGTAGTTCATTTAATTCATTTTCAGGTAGTTGTAGATGTAATGAATGCTGGCAATGGAGGATAGCCGTCTGAGAGGGTCAAGACTTCAAACCCTGTTTCAGTTACGAGCACGGTGTGCTCCCACTGTGCGGATAGCGATCGGTCTTTGGTCACCACTCCCCACCCATCAGGTAGGCCTTTGGTTTCTTTCCGCCCAGCATTAATCATCGGCTCGACGGTGATGGTCATGCCGGGCAGCAAAATTGCTCTTGCTTCTGGACTAGCGAAATGCAAAATTTGCGGCTCTTCGTGAAAATTGCGCCCAATACCATGCCCGCAATAATCGCGTACCACCGAGCAGCCCTGCGCTTCGGTAAATTTTTGGATGGCGCGGCCAATCTCCAAAATTGGAATATTGGGCCCGACTTTGGAGATCCCGTGCCACATGGCGTCATAAGTTAAAGCGCAGAGGCGCTTGGCTGCAATGGATGTCTCGCCAATTTGGAACATGCGACTAGTGTCGCCATGCCACCCATCTTTGATGACGGTCACATCAATGTTGACGATATCGCCTTTGCGCAACGGCTTATCGTTTGGGATGCCATGGCAAACCATGTTATTAATGGATGTGCAAATAGATTTTGGATAAGGATTGCCACCAACAGGATCGTAGTTCAGAGGCGCAGGAATCGATTTGATCTCTTGCGTGATGAAGTCGTAAGCCAGTTTATCTAGCTGGTTGGTCGTCTTGCCCTCGCGGACAAACGGCGTGAGGTAATCTAAAACCTGAGAAGCCAAACGTCCTGCAACGCGCATGCCCTCGATTTCTTCTTTAGTTTTAATAGTGATGGACATGGCAGAGATTATAAATTTTGCGCTTCTCGCTTACAAGGTGGACACTAATTTGGTTCCGAGTAATCGGTCGTGAACAAATTGTTTGGAGGGGTGCAACCAAGCTAGCAGTATGTATAGCGCAATCCATCCCACTAAAGTGCTGTAGAGGCGCTGATTATTTAGCTCTGTGAATGCTAGTGCAATGAGGGGCGGGGCAAACCACAGCCAAGCAAGTAGATATCGAGCAACTGCCAGCTTTATAGATATAAGGCCTCCCGACGCATTGGTTAGTTTTATCCGCCATGTTTTCATGGCCAGCGTTTGCCCTTTTGACCAAAACCAAGTGAAGTAAATACCAATCACTACAAATAAAGTTGTGCTGAGCAAGACGTGATGTGTGAGTGCATTTCGGCTGTTTGTTGCAATGCTAAACACAACACCTGTGAGGGCGCAAACGGCAAAAAGCAATAAACCTTCGTATATCCAAGCTGCCATGCGTTTGAATAAGCCTGCAGGTGTCATTTCTCGGTAGGTAATAGCGTTGCCGTTGGCGACTTAGGATTTTGTGCGGTGGTGTGTTTACCGGGTAATACTTTGTTTTGTGGCTTAGCTGCAAGAGCGGCACTATTAGGTGTGTTAGCTTTTGCTTTAGCCTCTAATTTAGTTTTTTCTTCTGGACTCAATGCCTGATAAGCATCCCACTTTTTTTGTTTTTCATCAGGACTGAGTGCCTTAGCTGTGGAAAAATTAAGTCGCGCTTGTGCTCGTTGCTCGGGGGAGAGACGAGCCCAATCAGTCATGCGGGTATGCAGCTTGGTTTGATCGTCGCTGCTTAGTTTGTTATAGTTTTTAGAGATTTCTAGCCATTTACGCTTTTGAATCTCACTCAT
>CANBRV010000082.1 GCA_947372005.1 Comamonadaceae bacterium
GTGCCGCCCATTTTGAACTGGCCATCCGTACCAGCTTTCATTGCTTTGACCAAGTCTGCCGTTGTTTTGTACGGCATGTCAGCATTAACCCAAAGTACAAATTCGTCAAGCGCCAGCATTGCGACAGGCGTTAAGTCTTTCCAATTAAATGGAACTCCTGTTGCTAGCGGTGTTGTAAACAAATTAGACAATGTAATAATAATTTTGTGTCCATCGCTCTTATGCCCTTTGACATCTAAAAATCCTTCAGCACCAGCGCCGCCGCCCTTATTGACAACTACTAAGGGTTGATTCATTAGCTTATGTTTAGTAATAACGCCCTGTAAAAAACGCGCCATTTGATCTGCCCCGCCGCCTGTCCCCGCTGGCACAATAAACTCAACTGGTTTAGTCGGCTGCCACTGCGCATGAGCGGTGTTTACTAGGGTACTCGCGGCCATCAGCCCCAAGCTGCCTGCAATGATGGAGCGCTTAAAAAATGTATGGATAGACATGACGGTTTTCCTATTTAAAGATAACAAATAACTATGGCGTGAGTTTTTCAGATTACTCTTGCCAAACTGTTGACCAAGATCAACTTTGCTAGCAAAGCCTTCTAGTAAAAACCCGCATAGCGATGACGCGAATGTGTATACAGAGGTATGTAGAAGAGATGCCTGCTGATGCCCTTGTAATATGGATCGCAGCCCCAAGCTTACTCGCTATCATTGCCACTTAGTTATCATTCGCAAATACTTTTGCATTTTGGAGATTTCACCTTGTCTCAAACCCCATCTAAAAACCCGATTAATGACCCGTCGGGCGGATCTAATCGACCAAACAACAATCAAGGTCCTGGCAATTGGTTTTCCAAATTTGGAGTTTGGGTTGTCATCGCTTTAGTGCTGTCGGCCGTTTTTAATAAATTAGATTTGAAGAGCGGAAGTGCATCAGCCAGTTACATTGGCTACTCTGACTTTTTGGAGCAAGTCCGAGCTAAAAATATTAAGCAAGTGACTATGTCGGAAGGCCAAGGCAATAGTGAAATTGTGGCTGTCACAGCAGATGGCAACAAAATTCGAACCACGGCAACCTATATGGATAGAGGCTTGGTGGGGGATTTGATCGCAAATGGCGTGAAATTTGATGTCCGTCCGCGCGAAGATACGCCATTTTTGCTGTCGCTTTTCATGAACTTTGGGCCAACACTTTTGTTCTTGGGTATTTGGATTTATTTCGCCAAAAAAATGCAAGGTGGATCGGGCGGCGGGATCTTCGGATTTGGTAAATCAAAAGCCAAAGTTTTAGATGTTGCTACGCAGCGCGTGACTTTTGCTGATGTGGCTGGTTGCGACGAAGCCAAAGAAGAAGTGAAGGAGGTGGTGGACTTCTTGAAAGACCCAGCACGCTTTGAAAAACTGGGCGGGCGTATTCCACGCGGCCTTTTGATGGTCGGGCCTCCTGGTACAGGTAAGACCTTGCTTGCTAAAAGCATTGCTGGCGAAGCTAACGTGCCGTTTTTTAGCATCAGTGGCTCGGATTTTGTGGAGATGTTTGTCGGCGTTGGTGCATCGCGTGTGCGTGATATGTTTGATAACGCTAAGCGCAACGCGCCGTGTATTATTTTTATTGACGAGATTGATGCAGTCGGTCGTCAGCGCGGCGGCATGGGTGGCGGCGGGCATGATGAGCGCGAACAAACACTCAATGCTTTGCTCGTCGAAATGGATGGTTTCGAAACCAACAAAGGCGTGATTGTGATTGCCGCAACCAATCGTCCAGATGTATTGGATGCGGCGCTTTTGCGCCCAGGACGTTTTGATCGCCAAGTTTATGTGACGCTGCCAGATATTCGTGGTCGCGAGCAAATCTTGGGTGTTCATATGCGAAAAATCCCGATTGGACAAGATATCAATGCAAACGTGATTGCGCGCGGCACCCCAGGTATGAGCGGAGCAGACTTAGCTAACTTGTGTAATGAGGCGGCCTTGATGGCAGCACGTCGCGGCGCAACGGTTGTTGGCATGGCGGATTTTGAGCGTGCTAAAGACAAAATCTTTATGGGGCCTGAGCGTAAGAGCATGGTCATGCCAGAAGCTGAGCGCAAAAACACTGCGTATCACGAAGCAGGTCACGCTTTGATTGGTAAGTTGTTGCCTAAATGCGATCCTGTTCACAAAGTCACCATCATTCCGCGCGGACGCGCACTAGGTGTGACGTTTAGCTTGCCAGCCGAGGATCGATACAGCCATGATCGTGAGTTCATGTTGAATCAAATCAGTATGCTTTTTGGTGGTCGTATCGCTGAGGAGGTCTTCATGCATCAGATGACGACTGGCGCATCTAATGATTTTGAACGTGCCACTCAAATGGCGCGTGATATGGTGATGAAGTACGGCATGAGTGACGCTATGGGTCCGATGGTCTATGCGGATAAAGAAGGCGAATCCTTCCTTGGTCGTCAGTTTGCTGGTGCGTCTGGCATTAGCCAAGAGACTTTGCAAAAGGTTGATGGTGAAGTGAGGCGCATCATTGATACGCAATACAAAGTGGCTCGTGATTTGATTGAAGGCAATGCAGACAAGATGCACGCAATGGCCAAGGCTCTTCTAGAGTGGGAAACCATTGACGCCGACCAAATTAACGACATCATGGACGGTAAAGAACCTAAGGCTCCTTTGGACTGGGCTCCTCGCAAACCACTGGATCCAATTCCACCCGTGGTTGGATTGCAAACACCCATGCCGCCGCAGGCCGCACCAACTAGTCCCTCTCAGCCAATGGCGTCGTAAGGCTCTTTGTTGATCTAGCAGACCAGCCGCTTTGCACTTGATTTGACGTTGCCCCGAATCATGGGCATCGTCAACTTGACGCCTGATTCTTTTTCAGATGGTGGTCAACACCGTACAGATGCTGATGCAATTCGGTTTGCGGAGCAGCTGCTCAAAGATGGCGCCGATATTCTTGACCTGGGCGCTGAGTCGACACGCCCTGGTAGTACTCCTGTGCCTGCGGGCGAAGAGCTTGCAAGGCTTGCTCCCGTGCTACGCGAAGCCGTACGCTGGAACATCCCAATTTCGATTGATACCTATAAACCTATCGTGATGCAGACGGCACTGGATATGGGGGCTGACATCATCAACGATGTGTGGGCGCTGAGACATGAGGGTGCCGTTGACGTCGTTGCGAAGCACAAAACTTGCGGCATGTGCATCATGCATATGAACGGTGAGCCTGCGACGATGCAATCTAATCCAATGACCGGCAATGTTGTTGTTGGTGTGAAAGATTTTTTATCCGAGCGCAGCCAAGTTTTGAATAAACATAAGATTGCTCGCAACCGTATTGTGTGGGATGTGGGCATTGGTTTTGGGAAAACACCGGAGCAAAATTTTGAACTGCTCACCAAGCAGTCTGCTTTCCTACCCAGTGGCTACCCACTCTTGTGCGCATGGTCGCGTAAGTCTAGCCTTGGAAAAATCATAGGTCATAGTAAAGAAGACCCAGCCAGTGAACGCGTGTTTGCCAGTGTCGCCGCTGCGGTAATTGCAGTGGAACGTGGAGCACGGCTAGTGCGGGTTCACGATGTAGTGGCGACTAAACAGGCGCTACAAGTTTGGGGCGCGGCCAAGAAGCAATATGATTAAATCTTTCGATCAACGAATAAAAGGACTGAAATGACTAAGCGGCAATTTTTTGGAACGGATGGCATTCGCGGAACAGTGGGCGCGCATCCCATTACACCTGACTTTGTTTTGAAGCTAGCTCATGCAGTGGGACATGTTCTGAAGCAAACTGAAAGTAAGCCTGTTGTTGTGATTGGCAAAGACACGCGGTTGTCAGGTTACATGTTAGAGAGCGCGTTGGAGTCGGGTTTTAACTCGGCTGGCGTGGATGTAGTGCTCCTAGGGCCGTTGCCAACGCCTGGCGTGGCTTATCTCACAAGGGCTCTAAGAGCAAGTCTTGGTGTGGTGATTAGCGCCAGCCATAACTCTTATCCTGACAATGGAATTAAATTCTTTAGTAGTCAGGGCACCAAATTGGATGATGCTTGGGAGCTGGCGGTAGAGTCAGAGATGACTAAAGCACCTGTGTGGGCTGAATCTGCAGCTATTGGCCGAGCAAAGCGTTTGGATGATGCTGCTGGACGATATCTTGAGTTTTGCAAATCAACGTTTGATAACAATTTAAATTTGCATGGTATGAAGATTGTGGTGGATGCCGCGCATGGTGCCGCCTATCAAGTGGCACCTAAGGTTTTTCATGAGTTAGGTGCTGAAGTCATTGCGATTGGCTGTACGCCAGATGGCATTAATATCAATGAAGGAGTAGGGGCAACGCATCCAGCGGCACTCATTGATGCCGTTAAATCTCACGGCGCAGACTATGGCGTGGCACTTGATGGCGATGCAGATCGCCTGCAAATGGTAGATAAAGCTGGACGGCTATTCAATGGCGACGAACTGGTGTATTTGCTTGCATTGGATCGGATAAAAAATGGCGAAAAAATCGATGGCGTCGTCGGTACTTTAATGACCAACATGGCGATTGAAGTGGGTTTGAAGCGCCTTGGCGTTGATCTTATTCGCGCGAAAGTAGGCGATCGATATGTTTTGGAAGCCTTAGCAGATAAGGGTTGGCGATTGGGTGGCGAAAGCTCGGGACACATCTTAGTCCTTGATAAGCACAGCACCGGTGATGGCTTAGTCAGTGCCTTGCAAGTGCTGCAGGCGGTGAGTCGATTGGGGCAATCAATGGCGGAGGCGTTAGCAGATGTTCCGCTTTTTCCGCAGACGATGCTGAATGTGAAAGTAAAGCCGGGATCTGATTGGCAAAGCAACGTACCGCTTCAAAAATTAATTAAAGAGGTTGAAGCTGAGCTAGGCGATACAGGTCGCGTTTTGATCCGTGCTAGTGGTACAGAACCTGTGGTTCGTGTGATGGTGGAGGCTCGTGAAGCAGTGATGGCAAAGACTTTGGCTGAAAGGCTAGCTGCTGCACTTTAACTGCTAAATCCCTTCCAAAGCATATAAATCGCTTGTAGGTAGAGTGCGCAAGCAAACCCGCGTTTGAGCAGTAAAACAGGTAAGTGATGTGCAAATCGAACGCCGACAGGCGCCATGATGGAGCTTGCAATGGCGAGTATTAAAAGCGCAGGTAAAAAGACGAAGCCAAGCGAATGTTCGGGCAATCCACTTAATCCCCAGCCTGTATAGATAAAGCCGCAAGTATTGATGATGGCCAGTGGCATGCCAAACGCTGCACTGGTGGCAATCGCGTTATGAAGCGGGATATTACGCGCTGACAAATAGGGAACAGTAATAAATGCGCCGCCCGCGCCCACCATACCAGAGAGCAAACCGATAAACGTTCCCATCAGGCCTTGTCTAATGGGACTCGGTAATGTTTTTGTGGCAACAGGCTTTTTAGCGAGCAGCATATTGGTCGCTGCGTAGCAAATAAAGAGGCCAAAAAAAACAGCCAGTGCTTGGCCCTTGATGATATTGAACAGCAAAGCGCTTGTGATCAAGCTGCCCAACACAATGCCTGGCGTAAAGGTTTTAAAAATATCCCACCGAATTGCGCCGCGCTTGTGCTGTGCACGAACATTAGAGATGGACACAAAAACGACCGTCGCCATTGCAGTGGCTATAGACATCTTGACAGATAAATCGGCATTGATACCGCGGTGCGAAAGAATATAGGTCACGAATGGCACAGTCATCATGCCGCCACCAATGCCTAGGACGCCTGCTAAAAATCCTGTGAAAAGTCCAAGCGCCGCAAGTTCGGCAATGAGAAGTGGTTCAAGCATCGGAATCAATCAAGAGGCAGCAATGAAATGAGGGTGTCTGCAAACAAACCCAAAGCCGCATTCCTGAACCAAAGGTTCAGGTCGACACAGTCAAACGTAGGTTGGGAGACCCTAACGCGAGGGTGGCTACACGCTGCTACGTTTTGTTCCATGTCTGGTGCTCAAAGAGCATTGGTTCAAGGAAATATAGGACTTTGGCGAATGCTGGCAGACACGCTAGATTCTAGGCTATGCCTGCGAAATCGTTACGACTTACATTAACAAATGTTCACCCGCGTTATCGCCGCCCAAAATCACGTAATTCACTTTGCGAATGTCCATGAGCTTCTTTCCGCCCGAATAGCTGATGGAGCTTTGTACGTCTTCTTCCATTTCAACCAATGTAGCCGCTAGCTTGCCCTTGATGGGTTCTAAGATTCGCTTGCCTTCGACGTGTTTGTATTCACCTTTGTTGAAGTCGGACGCGCTGCCGTAGTACTCTTTGAAGAGCTTGCCATCCACTTCTACGGTCTGGCCAGGACTTTCTTCGTGACCTGCCAACATCGATCCAATCATGACCATCGTTGCGCCAAAACGGATAGATTTAGCAATATCACCGTGCTCGCGGATACCGCCATCAGCAATGATAGGCTTGGTTGCCACGCGTGCGCACCATTTGAGCGCTGAGAGTTGCCATCCGCCTGTACCAAATCCTGTTTTCATTTTGGTGATGCAGACTTTGCCTGGGCCAATGCCAACCTTGGTCGCATCTGCGCCCCAATTTTCTAAATCGATGATCGCTTCAGGAGTACCAACGTTGCCCGCAATAATGAAAGCTTTTGGCAGATGTGCTTTCAAGTAAGCGATCATGTTTTTTACACTATCGGCATGACCATGCGCGATGTCGATCGTGATGTATTCAGGCGATAACTTTTCTGCCAAAAACTTATCTACGGTGTCGTAGTCAGCCTTTTTTACACCCAAAGAAATAGAAGCAAAAACGCCTTTGGCATGCATGGATTTGACAAACTGCAGATTGTCCAGATCAAAGCGATGCATGACATAAAAATAACCATTTTGAGCCATCCATTCACAAATAGATTCATTTAGAACGGTTTTCATATTGGCAGGCACGACGGGAATCCGGAAGGAGCGCCCCCCCAATTCAACACTGGCATCACATTCAGAGCGTGATTCCACGCGGCATTTACGTGGCAATAAAAGGACGTTGTCGTAGTCGAAGATTTCCATGAGAGTGTTCTCCAAGAGTTCAAAAGGAGCTACAAGGATATGTAGCAGCGATTGAGCACTTGGACTTCATAGAGGATCTCAAGAAGTGCTTGGGCTCGGTGCCGTATTTTAATCTAGAGAAGTTGCCCGTCGCCTGCAAGTGCGTTATCTAAGCGTGCCATCAATAGCGCATAGTCAGGCGAATTCGTGGGCACTGGCGCAGGCTTAGCCATCTCTAGATTTTCGGGAGGACTTGGTGCGAGTCCTTGCGCAGCGATATTTAACGCAGCTAAGACGGCAATGCGATCGCGGGCTTTAATTTTCCCCGCATCGCGAATTTGGCACATGGCGGTATCAACCTTTGCAACGGCTTGGCGGAGCAAAGATTCGCCTTCAACAGAGCTGGCCAAAATATAGCTTTGCCCCATGATTTGCACTTCAATTTGTTTCATGCGGTCGTCTCTTCAGGTAGGGTTGGTGGTGCTGCCGGTAGGCGTTGAAGCACAGCATCAATACGCAGACTGGCTGCTTGCAAGCGCGACTGCAGGCTATCGCGCTCAGCGGTAAGTTCGCTGACTTGGCGTTCAAGTAATCCGACTGTGCGGCGCGATTCTTCATGGCGAACCAATAAGCGTTCAATTCGTTCAGTCAATGCGTCATTCATGCTTTGTATTTTAGGGGACTAAAATTGGAGTCTTTCATTAACACGGAGCATATCGTGAACAATACCCCCCAAGCTGCCTCGCACACCCATAATCCCATTAGCAAAGGACAGCTTTTACAAGATCCTTTTCTCAATCAGTTGCGTAGGGAACACGTACCCTGCTCAGTCTATTTAGTCAATGGAATCAAACTACAGGGGCAAATTGAATCTTTTGATCAATACGTGATTTTGCTGCGTAATACAGTGACGCAAATGGTTTACAAGCATGCTGTTTCTACGATTGTCCCTGGACGCGCAGTCAATTTTCAAATCGAAGGGGTAAGCCCTGATCCGCAGGCCGCGCAGGGTTGAAGCCTACTCGCGCTCCTGCAACCACCCCTGTCATCTTGATAGGGGTTGATTTTGGAGAACCTAATTTTGATGATCAGCTTGTCGAGCTAGGTTTGCTGGCAAAAACAGCTGGGCTGGAGCCCGTTGCACGTATTACTTGCAAGCGAAAAGCGCCAGATGCTGCGCTGTTTGTTGGCTCCGGTAAAGCGGATGAAATAAAGGCCTTGATGGCAGAGACAGGTGCGCTGGAAGTGTTGTTTGATCAAGCGCTCAGTCCTGCACAGCAGCGTAATTTAGAGAAGCATTTAGAGTGTGCAGTCAATGACCGAACGCTTTTGATTCTTGAGATTTTTGCCCAACGTGCACGAAGCCATGAAGGGAAGCTGCAGGTAGAGCTAGCTCGTTTGCAATACCTTTCTACAAGGCTGGTACGGCGTTGGTCGCATCTCGAGCGACAAAAAGGCGGCATCGGTAATCGAGGCGGCCCGGGTGAGACGCAAATTGAACTGGATCGTCGCATGATTACCGAGGCGATTACGCGCACGAAGTCACGACTCGTCACTGTAAAAAAACAGCGTAATACGCAGCGTAAACAGCGCGAGAGAACGGGAACGTTTGCGATCTCACTTGTGGGCTATACCAACGCAGGTAAGTCGAGTTTGTTTAATAGCCTAGTTAAAGCAAAAACCTATGCGGCAGACCAGCTATTTGCCACATTAGATACAACAACACGTCAACTTTACCTAGGCGCAGACGATACAGGACGTGGCTTGCAAGCTAGTCTGTCAGATACAGTTGGA
>CANBRV010000083.1 GCA_947372005.1 Comamonadaceae bacterium
GCCTTGGTGCGAATTTCGCCACCCTTCTTTTTGTCTTCGTCATAAGCGTACACAATTTGCCCGTCCACTGCTTTGCCGATCACTACCATATTAGCGGTAATCGCCTCGTGGTCAGCTTTGGTAAACGGGTGGTCATACGTTGTGACAACACCTTCGACTTTGGCATCCAAATTTTCAAGCGCAGCCAAAATCTTCGGACCATCTGTGCTGCCCGCTTGCTTCATCGCAGCGGCAAGCAAATAAATCGAGTCATAGCCCTGCGCTGCCGACACAGGCGAAGGAATACGCTTGACCTTGTAGGCTTTTTGATAAGACTCGATAAAGCTCTTGCGCTTTGGTGTGTTCGGCTCTTGAATGAAGGTTTGCGGCATGATTGCGCCGTCGGCGTTTTTGCCAGCGTTGTCCAAGAAGTTCGCCATCGACAGTGTCCACGAACCCATCATCGGTACTTTCCAGTTCAGCTTAATCATGCCGTTGGCGATTTGTGCCAACTCGGGGCCGATGCCGTAGGTAATCACGACTTCAGCGCCTGCTTCTTTAGCTTTCAAGAGCTGAGCGGTCATGTCCACGTCTTTAATGTTGTACTTTTCAGTGGCAACTGGCTTCAAGCCTTTGGCGGCCAAGGCCTTCTCCAAGTCTTCACGTCCCAATTGGCCGTAGTTGGTAGAGTCTGCCAAAATTGCGACTTTGGTGTATTTACGGCGTGTGATCAACTCTTCCACAATCATGCCCGATTGGATGGTGTCGTTGGCCGAGTTACGGAACACATAGTTCTCAGGCTGATCCGCAAACTGCTTAGTAATGACGGACGCGGTTGCCACGTTGTTCATCACAGGTATTTTGGCTTCTTGATAAAAACGCTGCGATGCCAAGCCCACGCCAGAGTTGATGTAGCCTACGGTAGCGACTACTTTCTCTTTGTTAATCAGCTCTTGTGCAATTTGTACGCCACGCTCATTTTTAGCTTCGTCGTCACGCTCAATCATCTCGATTTTGCGGCCATTGATGCCACCCTTAGCGTTGATTTCATTCACGGCAAGCTTTGCACCGTCACGCATGGATACGCCCATTGGGCTAGAGCCGCCAGTTAACGGACCTTGCAGACCAATTTTGATGGTGTCAGCCGCAAAGCCAAGTGTGGCAATCGCCATTGCAACAGAACCGAGTGCGAGTTTGTGAGTCAATTTCATAGGGAGCCTCCGTAAGGGATGAAAAAAATGAAGTCATGATTGAACGACTCGCGCAGTCTAGTGGATGCACCAGGTGCATCTCGCTCCAAAATGCCGATGCCAGTCGCGCAAAAGACAGTCTGCTTAGCGCCCGCCTGTGACGTCAATCGTCGTGCCCGTCACATAGCTTGCCGCATCAGATAGCAGCCACACAATGGCGTTTGCCACTTCGTCTGCGCTGCCGGCGCGTCGCATGGGGACTTGCGGTGCCATCTGCGCGGCGCGATCAGGAATGCCGCCACTGGCGTGGATGTCTGTATCAATAATGCCTGGGCGAACACCGTTTACCCGAATGCCCTCAGCGGCGACTTCTTTCGCTAACCCCATCGTCAAAGTGTCAATCGCGCCCTTGCTGGCAGCGTAATCCAGATATTGTCCAGGTGAGCCAATCTTTGCTGCTGCGCTAGACAGATTGACAATGGCGCCACCTTCGTTCCCATACCGAGTGCTCATACGCTTGACGGCTTCGCGTGCGCAAATCAAAGAGCCAATCACGTTGATGTCAAACATGCGCTTTAAGCGTGCCACGCTCATTTCATCTAGCCGAGCGGTTATATCCACTACGCCCGCGTTGTTAACCAGCGCGTCCAAGCGCCCAAACTTGGCATCGATAGCAGCAAACATAGCCAGCACCTGCGTTTCATCTGCTACATCGGCCTGCAAGCCAAGCGCAGTGCCGCTTGCCAGAGTAATGCTCTCGCAAAGCTTATCGGAAGCGGCCTGCGAGGCGGTGTAGTTAATCACCACGGCGTAGCCAGCTTTGGCAAGCTGCAGGCAAGTTGCCGCACCAATGCCGCGGCTACCGCCCGTGACAAGAGCTACTTTTTGAGGTGACAGAGTCTTCATAATGGTACTTTTTAAGGATGTGTGTGATGTCGCAAAAAACAATTGATTATTACCTCGCCCCTCAGTCGCCTTGGACATACCTTGGGCATGCGCGACTGGTGGAGATGGCCAAAAAGTATGGCGCAAAAATCAGCATCAAACCTATGGATTTGGGCAAAATTTTCCCAATCTCGGGTGGTTTGCCGCTACCCAAACGCGCACCGCAGCGCCAAGCGTATCGGCTGGTGGAGTTGGCACGTTTTCGCGATCATTTACAAATGCCGCTGCACGTGCAGCCTGCGTTTTTCCCAGTAGCGGGTGATCCTGCTGCAAGAGTCATCATTGCCGTGCGTGAGGCCGATGGCCAAGATGCCGCCGTAACGTTTGCAGGCAAAGTGCTCGCTGGGGTGTGGGCGGATCAGCGCAATATTGCAGACGTGGATACGTTGAAATTGATGCTTGCCGAGTGCGGCTTGTCAGAGGGGCGTTATGACGAATCGCTTTCTGAGTCGACCCAAGCGCTCTACGACGCAGATACACAACAAGCGGTTGACGCCCAAGTGTTTGGCTCGCCCAGTTATGTCATTGATGGTGAGTTATTTTGGGGGCAAGATCGGTTGGAGTTTGTGGAGCGCAAGTTAGCGGCTTGAGCGCCTTTGCCTCACTTCCCTGTTCTTGCTAAATAGCGCTTACGCAAAAACACCGTGACCAAAACCACGGTCACGGCAGTCATTGTTCCCACTGCCCACCATAGGCCATCACCGCGGTGGATGAGAGGTAAGAACTCGAAGTTCATGCCAAAAAATCCAGTGACCAAATTGAGCGGCAAAAAGATGGCGGTAAGTGCCGTCAAGGTTCGCATGATGTCGTTGGTGCGATTGCCTTGAATCGAAAAGTGAATTTGAATAGCGGTCTCTAGCGTTTGCTCTAAGCGGCGGACATGATGCGCAACGCGCTCAATGTGTTCAAGTACATCGCGCGAACGGACCTTGAGTAAATCGGTCTCTCGCACAGCCAATGTATCGGTGCTTGCCATAGTCCAAGTATCCAACTCATCAATCCATTCTTGCACTGCAGCACGCTGATCTTCACAGGTGTCGTCCAGCTGGTGTAGCCGCATCCGTGCGGCCAAGAGCGCATCCCAATCGTCAAAACGTTTAGTGGGGCTCAGTAGCAGAGCTTGCCAGTGGTCTAAGGTTTTTGTCAGATCGCGTCGTAGGTCAAGGTAGGCATCCACCATTTGATTGACCATACGCAGCATCAAATCTGCGGGGCTCGTTGGCTGGCGGCTTGCTGGCGTGTCTTTTAGACGCTGAGCAAAGCTATTTCGCACGGCACAGTCTTCGGGGTGGACGCTTAAAACAATTTTGTCTAGGATCACAAATGCAACAGGACTGGTGTCGATGTTGATTAGTTTTGCAGTCACCTGAGCGCCGCCAACAATCAGCCTTCTAAATACCAATAGGTCGTAGTCTGCTGTGTAGTCAAAGTGCGAAGGCAAAGCATTGTTGAGTAAATCGCTTACATGCAAGTCAACCAAAGCCACGTTAGATAAAGCTTGCAGGCGAGCCTGTACGGCATCCAAATTGGTTGCTAGTTCACTGCGCGGCAAACTAAGCCACGTGAATTGAGGAAAAGTGGTCTCTAGCATGTAGTTGCTAGGCTATGTATTTACCAGCGCGCATCCATTTAGTTGCAATCCACTTCTCACCAGCCGTTACGGGTGCGCCGCCGTGCAGTGTGTGCTCATCGACTTGCCCTTTGTCATCGACATATTCAAAATAAATAGCAGCACCTTTTTTTGGCGTAATCGCCAACCCTAGAGGAGGGAAGATTGTTTCGCCACCACCTTCAACATCGTTTAAGTAGATGATCATGGTGCTGACTCTCTGACCGCCTTTTGCGATATGAATGGCGCTACCAGGATTGTTGGCTGGAAAGTAATCAAAATGAGGCTTATATTCGCCGCCAACTTTGTAGTTGAGAATTTGCAGACCTTCTCCGTTTTCAATTGGCCAATGCATGACGGCAGCGATACGGGCATCCAATTTAGCAATGAACGCCGTCTCGTTAACTAAAAAATAAGTGCCGTAGCTGGTTCTATCTTGAATGACTTCTTCGCTGCCTGTTTGCGGATCAACAATCGTTGATTGTTTGAGCTTGGCACGCGATAACGCAATTAACGTATCGCACTCTTCGTGCGACAGTAAATTATCAAAAAGCGCCACCTCAGGTTGCTCAATGCGCATAGAGACGAAGACTTCGCGATCAGCGGTTTGGATTCGACGCGTTGTGCGCGGCAGTCTTGGAAAGGTGATGCTAGCTGTGGTCATAAAGGATTTTTTAAACTTAAGTTGCCGATAGTAGCCGCGCAGCGTCACGTGCAAAATACGTCAATACACCATCTGCGCCAGCACGTTTAAACGCCATGAGCGACTCAATCATCACCGCATCGTGATCTAGCCAACCATTTTGTGCCGCGGCTTTCAGCATGGCATATTCGCCACTGACTTGATAGGCATAGGTTGGCATGGCAAATGTATCTTTGACGCGGCGCACCACATCTAAATACGGCATGCCAGGCTTGACCATCACCATGTCGGCACCCTCGGCGATATCGAGCGCTACTTCGCGCAAAGCCTCGTCACTATTGGCGTAGTCCATTTGGTAGACCTTCTTGTCTGCCTTGCCTAAATTGCCCGCGGAGCCGACCGCATCGCGGAACGGCCCATAAAAGCTAGACGCATATTTGGCGCTGTACGCCATGATGCGCGTGTGCACCAAGCCCTTGGCTTCTAGCGCTGAACGGATTGCGCCAATGCGTCCGTCCATCATGTCAGACGGTGCGACGATGTCCACACCTGCCTCGGCTTGCACCAAGGCTTGTTTGACTAATACGGCAGTCGTTGTATCGTTGATGATGTAGCCCGAGTCGTCCAGCAAACCATCTTGCCCATGGCTGGTGTACGGATCGAGTGCGACATCCGTCATGATGCCAAGCTTTGGGAATTCTTTTTTTAGCGCGGCAACGACTGTGGGAACGAGCCCCTTTGGGTTCCAAGCTTCATCGCCAGTTGGGTTCTTGAGCGAGCTATCCACGACAGGAAACAGCGCCATCACGGGAATACCCAATTTGACGCAATCTTCGGCCACAGGCAGTAGCAAATCGAGTGAGAGTCGCTCGACGCCGGGCATTGAGCTGACGGTTTGGCGTTGCTTGCTACCTTCCAGCACAAAAACGGGATAGATCAAGTCGTGCGCAGTAAGTGTGTTCTCGCGCATCATGTTGCGACTAAAGGCATCTCTTCGCATGCGGCGTGGGCGAGAGGCAGGAAAGGCGGGAAGTGGTGTGTTGTAGCTCATGGCTATGATTGTGCCAAATTACAAGAGGACGCGATGACCACATTTACTAAAACTATTCTTTTTACCGATACAGATGGCAAAGCGCGTTTTATGGACGAGATCATTCCTCTGGGCGAAGGCTCGCCTGCTGCCATGTTGTCCGAACTGTTTGCCAGCGGCGGCTATCAACTGCGCCATAGCCCTGTGGGTTTTCGCAGCCAATTCCACTGCACGGGCGCAGCCGCGCAGTGGGTATTCATCCTGCAAGGCCGCATGGGTATTGGGCTGCAGGATGGCTCCTTGCGTGAATTCAAAGCGGGTGAGCACTTTTATTCGGCGGATCACTTGCCGATGGGCGTAGCGTTTGATGCCGCTTTACACGGTCATTGGAGCTGCCAAATAGGCGAGGAGCCTTTGGTCACCTTATTTGTGCGCGGGGCATAATTTTTAACTTTGGAGCTTTTATGAAATTGAGTAAACGACTGTTCACTTTGTCTGTCATCGCAGGCCTATCATTATTTGCGCTCACTTCACAGGCGCAAAATGCGTTAGACGATGTGATGAAGAATAAAAAAATCAGCATCGGCGTACTTACAGACTTTCCTCCCTATGGCTTTGTGGGAGCTGATTTGAAATCCCAAGGACTTGATATTGATATGGCCAATTACATTGGCGGCAAGTTGGGCGTCGCTGTTGAGCTTGTTCCTACAACTAGCGCCAATCGGATTCCTTATTTGCAAACCAAAAAAGCCGATATCGTGATTGCGACGCTTGGTAAAAATCTCGAGCGTGAGCGCGTGATTGATTTCACGGCGGCTTACTCGCCTTTCTTTCAAGCCGTGTTTGCTGCCAAAAGTTTGAGCATCAAATCATTTGCTGACTTGGCTGGTAAATCGGTTGGCGTCACACGCGGCGCGATGGAAGACCAAGAGCTAGGCAAAGTCGCGCCAGCGGGGGTGGATGTGAAGCGCTTTGAAGACAACGCGGGCACGATTTCCGCGTTCACATCAGGTCAGGTGCAAGTGATCGCAACGGGCGCATCGGTGGCGGGCAACATCATGGCGAAAAATCCACAGCTCAATACAGAATACAAATTACTTTTGAAAGACAGCCCTAACTTTATTGGCGTAGCTAAAGGCGAGGACAAGCTGCGCCTCAAAGTCAACGAAATTTTGGCTGGCGCTAAAAAGAGTGGCGACCTCGACAAGATGGCGCAAAAGTGGCTAGGCAGACCCGCAGGGGATCTCCCGCAATAAGCGGCGTGCGATTCGCCACTTTTAATTTTGCTCATTCAACTCGACTTCTTTGCCGTTCTAAGCGAATGGCCTTTGCTGGTCAAAGGCATCGCTTGGACAATAGGGCTGACGACAATCGCGGCCACCCTAGGCGTGGTTTTAGGGATTGTTTGTGCATGGACTCGGGTCTATGGCGCACCATTCTTTAAGGCGGTTGTCGGCAGTTATGTCGAGCTGATTCGCAACACACCCTTCATCGTTCAACTCTTCTTTATCTTTTTTGGTTTGCCTGCGGCTGGCGTTCGGCTTTCACCCGAAGTCGCATCCATCATTGCGATGGTAATGAACTTGGGGGCGTATGCGACGGAGATTGTGCGTGCAGGCATTGAGGCCACGCCGCGTGGGCAAATCATGGCGGCCCAGAGTTTGGGAATGCGTCCACTGCGCGTGTTCGTATCCATCGTGCTGCCCCCTGCGCTGCAAACCGTGTGGCCTGCTATGGTGAGTCAAATCATCATCGTGATGCTGGGCTCGGCGGTATGCGGACAAATTTCGACGGAGGAACTGAGCTACGCGGCCAACCTCATTCAGTCACGCAACTTCCGCGCTTTCGAATCCTTCATAATTGCGGCGTTGATTTATCTAGGGCTGGCGATGGTACTGCGCCGCGTTTTGCAACTCGTGGGCAAGCATTTGATTTTTGGGCATTCCCGTGGTTGAGTTCTCCATTGCCACTATTTTTGAGCACTTGGTTTTGGCTGCACGTTGGACGGTGGCGCTTTCACTCATCGCCTTTATGCTCGGCGGCGTGATGGGCTTGGTTTTGCTAGTGGCGCGGATTGCCAGCGGCAGGCAAGGCCTTAAGCCTTTGGGATATGCGGTCACTACATATGTGCAATTGTTTCAAGGCACGCCGCTGCTCATGCAACTTTTTCTCGCCTACTTTGGCCTTGCCTTGTTTGGCGTCAAGACCAGCGCTTGGACAGCGGCGGCGTTTGCGCTGACGCTATACACCAGCGCGTTTTTGACCGAGATTTGGCGTGGCTGCGTCGAGGCCATCCCGCGTGGCCAGTGGTATGCGGCCAAGGCGGTAGGCTTTGGTTTTGTAGGTGAACTGCGCCACGTTATTCTGCCGCAAGCAGGCAAGATTGCGATTGCTCCCACTGTCGGATTCTTGGTGCAAGTGATTAAGGGCACAGCGCTCGCATCCGTCATTGGCTTTGTTGAACTCACCAAAGCGGGCGGCATGATTGCCAACGCCAGCTTCAAACCTTTCCTCACCTATTCGTGTGTGGCACTGTGTTACTTTGCTCTATGTTTTCCGATTAGCTGGTACGCCAAGCGACTGGAGCGACGATTGGCTGCGGCGCAATAATATTCACCCATGACTTCTCTCAAGCATTTACAAGATCAAATTAGCCAAGCTCGTGCGGGGCGAGAAACGCTACGCATCCGCGGCGGCGGCTCTAAAGATTTTTATGGCAACGCACTAGGCCGTTTTGCAGTACTCGATACGCGTACCCATTGCGGCATCACCAGCTACGAGCCCAGCGAGTTGGTTGTTACTGTTCGCGCAGGGACGCCGCTGGCCGAATTAGAGGCGGCGCTTGCTGAGAAAAATCAATATCTACCGTTTGAGCCGCCAAGTTTTACGAAGTTAGGTACGGTCGGCGGCATGGTTGCAAGTGGCTTATCGGGCGCAGCCCGCGCTAGTGTGGGCTCTGTGCGTGATCATATTTTGGGTGTGCAAATCATAAATGGAGCAGGCGAGGTTTTGAATTTTGGCGGCACGGTGATGAAAAACGTGGCAGGCTATGACGTGAGTCGTCTGATGGCTGGCTCGATGGGCACGCTCGCGCTTATCACCGAGGTCTCACTCAAAGTGCTGCCGATACCCGTTGCCGACGCTACGCTGATGTGCCAAATCGGACAATCTGCAGCCTTAAAGTTAATGAATCAATGGCGTGCCCAGCCGCTACCCATCAATAGCACGGCTTGGTTGCGAGACGATACGGCCGCATTAGCATCCGATTCATCTGCGGCAGACTACTTATTCGTTAGATTGCGCGGCGCGAAAGCAGCAGTGGATAGCGCGCTAGGCCTTATTCAACAAGATGTGCAGACCGCTGGCGGTACGGCAACGGCAATGAGTGCAGCCGC
>CANBRV010000084.1 GCA_947372005.1 Comamonadaceae bacterium
AAGTTGCAACGCCCGCCGCCCGACATCAAAATCTTCTTGCCCACTTTGTTGCTGCCCTCCAGCACCAACACGCGCCTACCGCGGTGGCCTGCCGTGATGGCGCACATGAGGCCCGATGCGCCGCCGCCAATGATGATGACGTCGTAATGCTGCGCCGAAGCGCTGTCTTTGCTAGTCATCGTTACCAATATTTAGGGTAGCGCAGCGTGCGCGTGGCGTTGTTATAGACAAGCGCTACCAGCACAATCAAGACTGCGCCTGCCAGTGTGGGAATCAGTACAAAGCTCCAAGAGGGAAGGGTCAAAAAAACGATGATGGCATTGGCACCCGCAGGTGGATGGATCACGCGCAACCACATCATGGCGGCAACCGCTGTGGCGACTGCTAAAGCCAACGCCCACCACGCAGGACCAAACGCCCATAAAAAAATCAGCGCAATCAATGAGCTCAGCACATGCCCGCCCACCACATTGCGCGGCTGCGAAAAGAAACCATCGGGATAGCCAAACACCAGCAGACACGACGCGCCAAACGGTGCCATTAAAAGGGCGGATTGCCAATGCACGCTCAGCCATGCAAGCAATCCCACCGCCATCAAGCAACCCAGCCATGCAATCGCAATGGCCTTGCCCCGAGCGCGGGGCGGGATGGGCATCTTGTCGCCACGTAGTTTGTCGAGGAAGGTCATGTTTTATAATTCAAGCCAAGTGGATTGGGAGAACCTGGTCGGCGCTACAGCCTCGGTGAGTTTCATCGGGGCTTTTCGCTTTTATAGAGTTTGGTTTTTAGTACGTCAAACGCTCGATTGCTTTGCAGAGGCCTGAGCGAGTTCAATCCAATTGGCCTAGCCACAAGGTCAGCCAATTGAAGCCCTACTGAATTCACTTTTTTACTGGCAAACCGAACATCAAATGGTAAGGGGCATCGCCATTGGTTTTCACCATCGCAGATGCGTCTGAACTCCAACTCTAGATCGTTATCTTCCTTGTGCCCTCGGCATTCGACGACTACGTGTGTCAATTTGTCGGCTTGATTCTGCATTCGCATGAACGCATAAAGCTCTTCCAAGCAAACACGCAGCGCCAAGTGATAGGGGTTGGAAGGCACATCCTGCTTGGCTTGCAGTCGAGCCTTGTCGATAGCGCAACTAATCACAGCAAAGTCGCTTGCTTCAATAATTTGCGTCAGCTCGGCTAAAAAATCCTGTTTATGCACTCGCGATTGAAACTTGAAATCTCCGCGCTCCTTACGTATCTCGTGCTCGTGTAACACCACTAAGTCGTGTCCAAAATGTGCGAACTTGAATTGATGCAAAGCGGGCACCACTTGCGCGCTGTAATGCTGCTTATGGAAGACGCACAAAGCCAAAGCGAACACGGGGTAGCTAGGGTCAATGCTTTGCATTCCATGATCGCCACTCTCGTCAACGTAGACGATGTAGTCGCTGAATTGATGTGCTGCTCGCATGCTTGGTGCGCGTATTTAAGTGGAAGGCAAAGCCTCAGGCTTCTTCTGCGCTTGCTTATCACTAGAACTCAAACGCCGCTCCACCTTCTTCACGGTCTCAACAGGGGCAAGGCTTTCAGGGCGAATGCCGCGCTCTAGCAGCGTGTTACGCAGAGCTTCGTTGTTCGTGATGTGCTCGTTAGAAATGGCTCGCTCGTCCCGCATCGCGTGCTGCCGCACATTGAAGTTAGTGATCTCCGTGGCAAAGTCCTTCGCCTTCAAAATAATCGTCGGTGCAAAGTCCGCCAGCGGATGGCTCTCGGGCACTTGCCACTGCGCCTTCATAGCCTGTGTCGATTTGCCAAAAAGAGCCCACTCGGCGCTTGACGTTTGCGGTGCATCAGCAGTGAAATTGATTTCCGAGTCAGACATCGCTTTTAACTTTGCCCAGTCAGTTCGGGTGATTCCGTCTTGTTGCATGGATTATTTTTTAATTGCTTTTGCTAGCTCTATCGCAAAATCTTTTATTGCCGACGCATCGACGGGCGGATTAGCGGTGTGAGCATCGATTGTCTTTCCGAAATATTGCTTAATGAGCTGTTCGCGAATTTCATTCTTTTTCTCTGCATCCATTAGCTCAATGAAGGGGCCAAGCGAAGCTAACTCGAGCTCGGTTTGTTTGGCACGGTCAGAATTGGTTCTATGCCTAGCAGATTCCTTGGCTGTGTACCAAGCTGGCGCGGTTATGGCAATTGCAAACAGTAGACGAATCACGACTGGCCAAAAGTTTTGATCTTTATCTGGTTGATCTAAAAATTTGCAAAAAGTTGTGACAGCGATAGCGACTCCAATTGCGAAAAAGCTAACCGTAATCCAGCGCCAAATATTTGCTTGTGTTGATTCGCTGCTTGCTATTTTTTGATAGTTACCTGTGATTCCAGTGTTGCCAATAGCTTCCAAGAGGCGAGAGGCCTCTTTCTTCTTGGTTTCAAGGTTATCAATCAGCGCTTCACTTTTGTTGTTGGTTAGATTTTCAAATAAATTAAATTCAGTACGTAATTCCTGAACAGTCGCGTCAAAAGTAGTCGTTCGAGTTGTTTCGTTTTTGGCAAATTGCTGCTCCAACTTGGCTACTGTCGCGGCAGCTTCAGCACGCTCTTGCGCCGCACCAATAGTTAAAGTTTCAAGATTTTTTGCGTATTCGTCAGACTTAATTTGTAGCTCAGTAATTCGGTTAGCTAGTCCATCACGTTGGACTATGAGTTGGTTTATGGACTCTCTGGCAGTCTCAGCTTGAGATTCCAGAATCTTTGGCAAATCAGTGCTCAATGACTTTGAGTATTGGGGGGCGAAGCTCCATAAAAGTGATTGCACATTTTGATCAAATTGTGCTGCCGCGTTAACAATATGCGCTGGGTTTTTATTAGCCAAAAAATTCGTTAATTCATTTAGCGGGGCTTGAATATTCGCTTGTAGCTGATTGAGACCTTGTGTACTAACAAGCTGTGCGGGAGTTTGACTAAGTAATGACTGAATAACTTGAGTCAACCCAAAAACTCTATCTCTGGCAAATGCATGACTTTCGTTTCCAGCAACCATAACATCGGCAAACTCTGGTGCGGACTGCATCGACAAGATGCGCTCTATAGATGCTCGGATTGGGTGATTTGTATATGCAGAGATACTCATAAATTCCTCTTTTTATTGATCTTCTTTAACGGGCATAGCTGCTTCAAGCCATCTCAGGCTCATAAGCATGAATGCGCGAGAGCACATCCACCATGGCGTGCCTTGCGGTTTCTGTGTCGTAATGAGTTTGCATATTGACCCAGCTTTGCGCATGGACACCAAAGAACGCACCCAAGCGCAGTGCTGTGTCAACCGTAATGGAGCGCAGACCTTTCACAATTTCGTTGATGCGGCGTGGCGGGACATCAATCGCTTTGGCGAGCGCGTACTGACTGATGCCCATAGGCTTCAGAAAGTCCTCTAGCAAAATGATGCCAGGATGAGTGAGCGGTACTTGGCGAGTCATTAATTTCTCCTTCAGTGATAGTCCACAATTTCAACGTGATTGGCGTGACCGTTTGACCATACAAAACAAAGCCGCCATTGATCATTAATCCGAATGCTGTGCTGCCCAGCGCGATTACCTTTGAGCGCTTCCAATTTATTGCCAGGCGGCACACGTAAAAAATTCAGTTCAATGGCTGCATGTAACTGTTGCAATTTACGCATCGCAACGGATTCAAAATTCTTAAATCGTGCCACACGTCGCCCATCAAAAAGAGCGCGAGTGTCGTTGCAGTTAAAACTTTGAATCATGGCTTAATAATAACGCGAAACGTTATTAGTGTCAATTGCACAATTTACTTCCCCCAAACCCGAGCAGATGCACTGTCGAAGAAGCTCACAGCCAATTGCCGTTTACTTCTACGTGCGGTTTGCATTGCATTTGCGCGTTGAATTATTTCTCTATTCGCTGCTGAGTTAGGGTCGCCAAATAGTCCCACAAAGATATGTGACAGCTTTCCACGCTCAATTTCTTTCAGATAGTGCTCATCATTTTTGGCAAGTGAATGACCATAAATAAAAAGACAGTGCTGAATCACTTGAAAGCTGCGATAGGCTTTTGCAAGGTAATCGCTGTGTCGAATATGTTCAAATTTTTCTGCGCTTGTGCCTTCAGCTACAAACAAAGGAAATAAATTTTTGTTCAAAGCTTCGCGTATTTGTTCAATCAGACGAACCCCAGTCCGACTCCATGTGTACTTTTGCACTTCAGTCCCAGAATCAAAAACATGAAGTGCGCCATGCAAAAACCACATATTTTGATCATGAGATTGCCCTGATTCCCACACTACGTAGTCAGATGTGATGCCTGTTTCAATATCTTCTGATGAGGTACGAAAACCATCATCTGATTTGACATCAAGGGGATTTTTTTGATGAAGTTTTGTCCAATACAAGAGTAAGTCGTAGTTGAATGTGTAAGTCGTATCGAAATGAGCCAAAAACTTTTGGCAAGCTTCATACTCAGCATCTTCAATCTGACTCGGAGACTCTGGATGGCTGACGGCAATAGTCTCTACAAGTAAATTTTTTAGTGCATCTGCATCTCTGCGCATGCTTGTGGCTTGCTCACCCGACAGGCCATATAGCAAAGCCAATTTTGAAGAGTCACGTAAAAGCTTGATAACGTGCTCAAAATCAGTTGTTTTTAGTGCTTCAAATGCTAATTTTGCTGATGCAGTTAACCCTAAAAAATTGGCTTGCTCGAATAATTTTCCATATTGAAAAATATCTGGTCGGCAGGAAATACTAAATCCATTTCCCAGCAGTAAATGTCGTTTGGAATAACTGGCAGAAGCCTTGATCGCATCGTGAAAACTCAACACATTTGTCATCGCCAATTCCTTCTAGTTTGAATACGTTTGCCATGCATTTTGTAGTCACACCATCAAATCTTCACTCAAATTAGTCTTGCATGTACTCTTTTACTAAGCAGCCGTGCAGAGTTTCGATATTCGAAAAATTCCCATGATCCTTATGGCTCGCTATGTCGTATGCGGCGCAGATCGAAATATCATTTTGAGAAAGATAGTTTTTATGGACGAGTACTTCTTGTATTTGCTCAGCATCGTCAAAATATTCGCGACTCTCGGGATCGCAGCTGTCGATTAAAAAGCTGGCATAGCATTGTTTGACAATCGATTTTGAATATTGCTGTATCTCGGCAACTGCGCGAAGAACTTCTGCAATTTTTAGATCAAAGGCGGTACTAGTGCTTAAGTAGATGTTGCCATTTGAATGAGCTGATTGATTTCGGTCATCTACTAATTTTGCATAAGTGCCAATTTTGCTGTTATCGCAACCTATCAATCTGAAAAATCGAAGAATAGTACGTTCGTTGACTGTACTAAAAGCAAAAGGTGAAGTGGCTTGTAGCAAGTCTTTTTCTACATCTTTCCCAAAACCAATAAGTCCTTTACCAAAATCACTAGGTTGCACCTGCTTTATCTGCCAGATATTGAAATAAATAAAGCACATCGTTAGCATGTGATAGGCGAGAAATGCAAATTGATATTTGCCGCCAGAGTAATTGGTTTCAAAAGCATCCCAAAGAAATCGAAGGTACTCTTGTTCGCTTTCCGTCTTATACGAGAGCGGTAAATAGTGACTGAGCTCTATGGCTTCTTCCATCACTCCCCCCAAACCCGAGCCAACACCGCTGCAATCTTTTTCTCAAACCGCACAATCAACTCGCGGTTAGCGGCAACCAGCGCCTGCTCCGCTTCAATCTCGGCGACTATGGATTGTTGGATGGGGAGGGGTGGGAGCGGAATTTGTAATTCCCGAACAAACGAAAGATTCGCCATACGAAACTTGCCTTCACTCAGACGCATGAATTCTGGATACAGCATCTGTGAGGCATGGAACAGAAAAATAGGATCCAAAGCTTCTAGTGATTTTGGATATAGACCTGCAATGTTTTGGTTGGTAGTTGATTCAAATTTCAACAGTCCTGTCTTGCCAATTGTTGCGCCGACTAGTGCAATCAAAGTGGTGTTTTTTAAGAGAAGTTTTGCTGCTGAGTTATCAAGTCCTTCGTTGGTTATGAACTCGTCAGCCGAAGTTACTTCGCAGTCTTTGCAAACGGTCGATCCAACCCAAGGAATATCTCCATTCCAAAAGCTCTCGTCTGATCTGCTGGGTGTGCCGCCAGACCTCACATCGCAAACCTCCCCCAACGCCACCATAGGCCAATCCGCCTGCACATCAATCCGTGGGCGGTAGTTGTCCACCACGGCTCTTGCGCCGTCGATGACTTTTTGATAGCCCTCAATCTCCGCCACGATTTGCTTTTGAATGTCTAGTGGGGGGAGAGGGATTTGAATGCCCCGCATTTTTTCTTGATTAAGTTTTGGAACCGTCACGCCAGTGATGTGCTGCATCAAATCGGCTTCATTCAATATCTCGATTAGAAACCGATCTAAAAGTTTGTCGCGTTTTGGACGTACAACGTGAGCGTGGTTATTGACCCAGACTTTGCCTTCAACTGCAAACGCGCTGTTTTCACCAGCACCCCATTTCGCACCATCCTCACCAATTAAGACAAGCGGCTCGTCAAACAAGTAGCCTTCAACGTAATCAAGAATCCCTGTCGCACCGTAATATGGATAAGGGCCAGGTTTGCGGTCGCCCTTGGTAATAGGCCTTCGCTTCGAATCCAAAATGTCTACAACTTCACCCAGCTCGACATGCGGGTAAACCGATGACCTTTGATCGCCTTCCCGATACCGCTCTCCACTCAAGTTGTAATCACCACTCAAAGCAATTTTGTCTTTACTGACTACCATACCATGCTCGGAAGCCATATCAGATAAGGCTTGCAGGCTATTGTTAGTCCGCAAGCCTTGCAGGTATTGGCCTAGCGCCTCTTTGACGTTTGGCAAATCGTTTTTAGCAATCGCGCGGCGCTGTGCGCCTAGTCCGAAGCCGTCGTTTTCTATTTTGAAGAAAGCGATGCCTTGCGCTTGTTTCGCCAGCGTTTTGTCCAAAATCAAGATCGAGGTCTTCACGCCCGAGTAGGGCTGGAACACGCCTGCTGGCAAGGAGATGACTGCGACTAGCGAGTTTTCAACGAGCATTTTGCGCAAGTCTTTGTACGCACCTTGGCTTTGAAAGATGATGCCCTCGGGCACGATGATGGCGGCACGGCCTTGTGGGCTCAGGTGTTCGGCGATGTAGTCCACAAACAGCACTTCGCTGCGCTTGGCTTGAATGGAAAAGCGTTTGTGCGGTTTGATGCCGCCCTTGGGCGACATAAAGGGCGGGTTCGCCAAGACCACATCGGCGCTTTCGTTCCATTTGTCGTCGCTCGTTAAGGTGTCGTACTCAGCAATCTGCGGTTCTAAAAATCCATGCAGATACAGGTTGACGTTGGACAGACGCACCATGTCGGGCGAGATGTCGTAGCCTTTGAAGTTAGCCGCTAATTTTTTCCTCGCGTTCGGCGTCAGTGTGGACACGCCCGTGCTATCCACGCTCTTTTGCACAATGTGTTTGTAGGCGGAAATTAAAAATCCCGCCGTGCCGCAGGCGGGGTCTAGCACCACTTCGCCCAGCCGTGGCTGCATCAGCTCAACCATAAAGTCGATGATGTGGCGCGGTGTGCGGAACTGTCCCGCATCGCCTTGGCTGCCCAGCACGGAGAGCAAATACTCAAACGCATCGCCCAACCGCTCACTGTGGTCGTAGCTAAATTCGTTGATGACTTTTAGAAACAGCTTGAGCGTTGCTGGGTCGCGAAAGGGTAAGCCAGCGTCTTTAAAAATAGATCTAAAAAACTTTGGAATCCCTTCATTTTCTGGTATTCGCGCAATACCTTCGGCGTACAACCCCATCATTTCGTGGCCTTCAATGCCCACTGCCATCAGCTTCGCCCAGCCATATTTGGCGTACTCACCCGCAAAGAAGCTGCGCTTGCCGCCCATCGATTCTGAATCTGCATCCATGTCGTCCATGAACTTGTAGATCAGCGCGATGGTGATTTGTTCAACTTGGCTTTGTGGATTTGGCACTCTGCCAACCAAGATGTCGCGTGCCGTGTCGATGCGGCGTTTGGTGTCGGTGTCTAACATGTGGCGTTCAGATTACAAAAATTGATTGAGAGACACGTAGTCTTTGATGTAGCTCGGGATGAGCTGGCGATACGTCTCGGGCACTGCCCGAAAGTCTTTGCTGGAAAAGGGCTGATAAGTGGCAAAGTCAGCATAGCTTTGCTGCTTGATGATGTGGCGCACATGGTCGCTGGTGGCGTAGGCTTTGAAGTAATTTTTGAGCGCAGGAATGGCGGCAAATTCTTCAGGCTGCACATCACTCACAAACTTGGAAAACTCTTCTTCCAGCAATTCGTCGGTGCTCTTGTGGTGGTCGATGAGTCCAAAGGCTTTCTCTAGCACCTCGCGCCAAGACAGGCGTCTGTCCACGCCTGCGGCGCGTTGCAACTTGTCCAGGTTGTAAAACTCGGTGGGCTTGTCGGCAATTTCTCGTTTGATGTAATCGCTTGCCAAATCCCACGCGCCCGCATTGACGGCCGCTTGCAGTGTTGCGTCCGCGCGAACCGTGTCTTCAAATTTGGCATAGAACATGCGGTCAATCTTCATGCCCTGATAGCCGATGACTTCCTCGTTGATTTGATGGAGGTAGTCAGGGGTTTGGTTTTCGTAGATTTGGGGTGCTGGTGGTTCTGGCCCGTCGCCTCCGCCTATTCCTGTGCCTTG
>CANBRV010000085.1 GCA_947372005.1 Comamonadaceae bacterium
TTCTCGCCAAACTCAGCCAAATAAATGCCAGCAAAAATGCCAATCGGCGTGCCGACCAGCGTGGCCAAAAGCACCATCACACCAGAGCCATAAATGGCGTTAGCAAGGCCGCCTTCGTCATTCGGTGCTGGTGTCATTTGGGTAAAAACGGCAATAGATAAACCACCCACACCTTGGCGCACAATTTCCCACAAAATCCAAGAGAGAAAAAAGAGTCCGAAAGCCATAGCCGATAAGGAAAGCCCCAGCGCAACACGATTAATCCATTGGCGGCGTTCGTATTTGGTCATGATGCTCTCCCTTCGCTTTTCTTAAGCTGTGCGAGTAGCAATTTAGAAATCGCCAGCACCAGCGTCGTAATAGCAAACAGTACAAGCCCAAGGTAGATCAATGAGGCTTGATGTAGTCCTTCACCCGCCTCGGCAAATTCATTCGCCAGCGCCGAAGTAATAGAGTTGGCCGCTTCAAAGAGACTGGGTGAGCTGAGTTGATTCATATTGCCAATCACAAACGTCACAGCCATGGTCTCGCCTAGCGCGCGTCCAAGACCAAGCATCACGCCTCCCATGACGCCTGTTTTGGTGTATGGCAACACGACTTTAGAGACTACCTCCCACGTTGTTGACCCTAATCCATAAGCCGACTCTTTGAGTAGCGCAGGAGTCACTTCAAACACATCGCGCATGACAGAGGCAATAAAAGGAATAATCATGATCGCCAAAATCACGCCAGCAGAAAAAATACCAATTCCAACAGGGGGGCCAGAAACTAAGCTTGCCAACATGGGCACACCAGCGAACACGCCCTGCAAGGGCTGCTGGACAAGGCTTGCGAGCACAGGGCCCAGCACAAGCAATCCCCACATGCCGTAGACGATGGAGGGAATCGCAGCTAAGAGTTCAATTGCCGTACCTAGTGGACGTTTGAGCCACGCAGGTGCCAACTCGGTCAAGAAAACAGCAATACCAAAGCTGACAGGCACAGCAATCAAAAGCGCAATGATGCTGGTGGCAAGCGTGCCATAAATCATCACCAAGCCACCGTAGTTGTTTTGGACGGGATCCCAAACACTGCTGGTAAAAAAGTGCCAACCAAACTGATGGATGGCAGGCCATGCACCCGCTAGGAGTGAGAGCAAAATGCCCACCAGCATAGCCAGAGTTAGCACTGCCGCACCTTTAGCAGCGAATGCGAACAACTGGTCAGCTATGCGGGAGGTTTTCATACTGATATCCAGGACGATTTATTTGATCTGAGCCCAAGACTTTTCAATCAAAGTCTTCACATTAGCAGGCATAGGAACATAGTCTAAGTCTTCTGCCGTCTTGTCGCCGCCCTTAAACGCCCATGACACAAACTTCAAAACTGACTGCGACTTCGCCATGTTGTCGCTTTTGGCTTGCATCAGTAAAAACGTAGCGCCTGAGAGCGGCCAAGCATCCTTGCCCGCTTGATTAGTTAAGATTTGGTAGAACGATTTGTTCCACTCCGCATTCGCAGCAGCGGCTTTAAAAGTCAAATCATCTGGCGCTGGATAGTTGCCTGCTGCGTTTTGCACGAGGGCATAGGCCATTTTGTTTTGTTTGACGTAGGCATATTCGACATAGCCGATGCTATTGGGCAAGCGATTCACAAACGCAGCCACACCCTCATTGCCCTTGCCGCCTGCACCCACAGGCCAGTTGACTGCTGTTCCCTCACCTACTTTTTCCTTCCACTCTTTATTGACCTTGGAGAGGTAGTTTGTAAAAATAAAGCTTGTGCCCGAGCCATCAGCGCGGCGCACCACCGAGATTGGATTAGTTGGCAATACTAATTTTGGATTTAAAGCCTTAATTGCTTTGTCGTCCCACATAGTTATCTTGCCAAGATAAATATCGCCCAAAACTTGACCTGTTAACTTAAGCTGACCAGCCGCAATACCTTTAATGCTGACCACGGGCACTACGCCACCAATGACCGTCGGAAATTGGACGAGGCCTTTTGCTTTGAGCTCATCATCTTTTAAGGGCATATCAGACGCACCAAAATCCACCGTCTTAGCTTCAATCTGCTTGAGTCCTGCGCCCGAGCCTACTGACTGGTAGTTTACTTTTGTCCCCGTTTCTTTGTTGAAATCAGCGGCCCACTTGGCGTACAGAGGCGCTGGAAAACTTGCGCCTGCACCCACGACATCTTGCGCTTGCGCCATCAATGTGCCTGCAAGACCAATTGCTACAAGGCTTGCAACTAAACTGGCTTTAAAGATTTGTACTGTTTTTTTCATTTTTTGTCCTTTATATGGATCATCAACCAACATGAGCACATGCCCACAAACCAAATGTAAAAAAGCTTTATGACAATTGTGTGACATTTCTGACAAACTGATTGGACAATAAGCACCCATGCAAGATAACACTCAACTCGCCGCGATTGACCTTGGATCCAACAGCTTTCGATTAGAGATCGGAAGGTTTGAACACGAGCAGTTGCAGCGTGTTGAATACATTAAGGAAACAGTTCGTCAAGGTAGCGGTCTCGATAAAGATCGCCACTTGTCGATGGCTGCTATGCAGCGCGGATGGGATTGTTTGGCACGTTTTTCTGAACGATTAACTGGCTTCAAAAAGAAGCAAGTTCGAGTGGTCGCAACACAAACGCTGCGTGAAGCGCGCAACCGTGATGTCTTTTTGGCTAAAGGTCAAGAAATATTAGGTTTTCCAATTGACGTCGTTTCTGGCAAAGAAGAGGCGCGGCTCATTTATTTGGGTGTTTCCCATTTGCTACCTCAATCCCCTGAGCGCCGTTTGGTCATTGACATTGGCGGTAGGTCAACGGAACTCATCTTAGGCAAAGGTTATACCGCGCAAACAATGGAGTCATACCGTGTGGGTAGCGTCACGTGGTCTATGAAATACTTTGCTGATGGTGAGGTATCTAAAGAAGCATTTCACCAAGCAGAAGTGGCCGCAAAGGCTGTTTTAGACGAGGCATTGAACACCTACGCCAAACGACACTGGGATAACGTGTACGGCTCGTCAGGAACGGTGGGCGCTATTAGCGACCTTTTAATTGGACTTGGTTATTCAGCGCACGAGATAAACCGAAAAGGATTGACTCAAGTTAAAGAAATACTTCAAAAATCTGGTCGCATGGATCGTGTTCGGCTGGAAGGCCTAAAAGATGACAGGCGCGCTGTACTATGTGGTGGTCTTGCCGTTCTGACTGCTCTCTTTGATTTGCTAAACATCGACACGCTACTTGTAGCTGAAGGGGCCCTACGCCAAGGCGTGCTGTACGACATGGTAGAGCGCGCATACAACGCCACTGACGTCCGTAGCAATACAGTTGCACGCATGGTTGGCACATTCAGGGTTGATCCTTTGCAAGCACAGCGCGTCACGAGGATCGCGCAAACACTGTTCGAACAAATCATGCCAAGGCAGGATACCCCTATGTTTGACAGCTTGAAGCGTCAGCTAGGCTGGGCTGGGCAATTGCATGAAATTGGTAGTCATATTTCCCATAGCGACTATCACAAGCACGGGGCATACATCCTAGAAAATATTGATGCTATTGGCTTTTCGCAGCATGAACTGCATCAATTAGGCTTACTGGTTTTAGGGCATAAAGGCAAGCTCAAAAAACTCGGAGAACATCTATCGGATGGCACATTTTTTTATCAATTGTTGGCGCTCCGACTGGCCGTGATTGCCTGTCACGCCAGAGCCAATACGGATTGGTCTGCAGTACGCCTTAGCCTCAAAAACAACAGTGTGACACTGCAAGTACCTAGCTATTGGATGCAGACATATCCACAGTCAATTCATTTACTCAAACAAGAAATCGAAGCTTGGCAAAAGTCACCTTGGGTGTTTAAATTGGAAATTTGAATAAAAGAAATAAACGATATATACTGTTTACTTCTTTTATTTTAGGTACATACCATGAGCACAAAAGCAGCCATCAAAAAAGCACCCGCTGTGAAAACGCAAACCGCAGCTAAAAAGGTTGTTGCAAAAAAAATAATGCCTGTTGCAGCGCCAGCGCCTACGCCTTTGAAGTCCAAGCCAGAAAAGGCTTTGAAGCCCGTCAAACCAAAATTGATACGCGATAGCTTTACGATTCCTAAAGACGAATATCAAGTGTTGGCGGATTTAAAGACCCGCATGACCAAGCTGATGCAGCCTGCGAAAAAGAGTGAACTGCTACGCGCTGGCCTGAAAGCGCTAGCGGCTATGCCCGACGCGACAATCAAAAAAGCTTTATTGGCTGTGCCATCCATCAAGACAGGGCGTCCTGCTAAGGCCATTAAAAAGTAAGTGCAATCGTTAGAGCAATTCAGGGGTTTGTACAGTGACGACGACAGTTTCACCCACCCCTGCTCTCTCACGATATCGCAGCCACCAAACAGCACATTTTTTAAGATTAACTTCCTGCGTCGGCAACCCAAGAAGCTGCGCAATCGTTTTGCCAATCAAAGGTTGATGCCCGATCACTAATGCAGTTGACTTCAATGCTGGCCAGTGAATCGTCTCGAGCAGCGCATCTGTTGTCCCGCTGGGTGAGAGCTCTTCTCGAATTTTGTATTTGCGATCTAAGGCAATGGCTGTTTGCACTGTACGCAGCGCTGGACTAACCCAAATTTTGGTTGCCTCTGGCATTTGTCGATTTAGCCATGCGGCCATTCGAGCGGCTTGTTTTTCGCCTTTTGACGTCAAAGGTCGATCTAAATCTAAGCCGCCGTCGGCTAGTTCTTTGGCCTCTGCGTGACGCCAAAAAATGATATCCATTATGGCAATCCTTCCGCTGTCTTTGAATAACGCAGCATGAGTGCGTTTTGTGCACTGTGTCTTACTTGGGAGGCTGGCAAGGCTTTTCCTAGTAAGGTGTAACGACTATCTGGACATAAAACCCAGGCATCTTTAGTGTCTAGCAAGTAAGCCACGAGAGATTCATCAATGATGCGCTGGCGCAGCTCTGGATCTTGCACTGGCCAAGCCACCTCTACACGACGCAACATATTGCGATTCATAAGGTCAGCACTCGCTAGATACAAATCCTCTTTTTTGCCTGAACGGAAATAAAACACACGAGAGTGTTCTAAGAAGCGGCCAATTACCGAACGCACACGAATGTTGTCCGTAAAACCAGCCACTTGCGCGGGCAAAATACAAGCGCCGCGCACAATTAAATCAATTTGAACACCTTGCGAACCAGCACGAATTAAGGCTTGGGTAAGCAACTCATCGGTTAAGGCGTTCATTTTTAGCACAATACGACCTTTGTGACCCGCGGCGGCTGCACGTCCTGTGGCGGCAATTAAAGCCAGTAATTTTTCGTGCAAGTGAAACGGTGCAACCCACAATTTTTTAAGCTTGGGCAGTCGTGTTTGACTGGCTAAGTGAACAAACACTGCTTGCATATCGCTAGTGATATCAGCATCAGCTGTCAGGTAGCTCATATCGGTGTAGAGCTTTGCTGTGCGCGAGTTGTAATTACCAGTAGATAAATGTCCATAGCGGCGCAGCACACGCCCCTCTTTGCGTGTCAATAACAGCATTTTGCAATGCGTTTTGAGTCCAACCACACCGTACACTACCTGCGCACCAATCGACTCTAAAGCTTCAGCCCAATTAATGTTGGCCTCTTCGTCAAAGCGCGCTTTTAACTCTACTACGGCAAGCACCTCCTTGCCACGCAATACTGCCTCGCGTAGCAACTCCATCATCTCGGACTCAGCGCCCGTACGGTAAATAGTGAGTCGAATTGACAGCACTGCTGGATCATTCACCCCTTCACGCAGCAAAGCAAGCACTGCCTCAAAGCTCTCAAACGGCTGATGAATCAAAATGCTCTTTTCTCGCATTTGAGCCAAGATACTACGCTGCGCATTTAAGCTTCGAGGCCACTCAGGTTTGTATGCTGCAAAGAGTAATTTTTGCTTGGCCACTAAATCAATTAGCTGGGTAAAGCGACTCAAATTAACGGGGCCGTGCACTGCATAGAGCGCCTCCTCAGGCAACTCAAATTGCGTGAGTAAAAACTGCGATAAGAAGGGCGAGCAACCCGAGGAAACTTCTAGTCGCACGGCCTGCCCATAATTGCGATGTTGCAAGCTTTGACGCAACGCCGTGCGTAAATCACGCACATCTTCTTCATCAACAGCGAGCTCAGAGTTTCTTGTGACGCGAAACTGTGAAAATTCAGACGGTTCACGCCCTGGAAAAAGGTCGGTCAGATGCGCCCGAATCACACTCGACAATGACACGACCACCTGCCCTTTTTCATCTTTATGAACAAGCTTATCAGGTAACAAAATCAAACGCGGCAAAACACGTGGCACCTTCACAATTGCGATCACATTTTCACGGCCAAACGCATCTTTGCCTTTGAGCTTAACGATGAAGTTTAACGATTTATTGGCGACTTGTGGAAATGGGTGTGATGGATCTAGCCCAACGGGTACCAACAAGGGCTTAACAGCACGCTCAAAGTAATCCTTGACCCAGCGCCGCTGATGCACATTACGTTCGCTATGCGAAAGCACATGAATACCTTGTCGGCCCAGATCGAGCATGATCTGATCGTTAAACACCTTGTATTGTTTAATGACTAATACATGCGCAGCCTTAGACAGCGCTTGAAAATGTTTTGCTGCGGGTGAATCAGATCTGCCAGACTGTTGGCTAGCGGCATGGTGCTGCTCCATGCGAACTTCAAAAAACTCATCTAAATTAGATGAAACGATGCATAAAAATCTAAGCCGTTCAAGCAGCGGTACGCTTTCATCCTCCGCCCACGCAAGTACGCGCTCATTAAATTGCAAGATACTGTGATCGCGATCTAATAGCTGAGTGGCCGGTAATGGATGTGTCATAGATCTCTGAGTTTCCAGTCGCTATATGACATTTGTGTGACGATGATTCGTCGTGTTGACATGCAAATTTTGGATAAACAGGTCTGCCGTTTCGCTCCAGCTATATGTCAGTGCTTGTGATCTAGCATCTAAACGGGCAATGTGCAGTGCATGCTTTGCGGCAATCGACAAGTCATCATCCAAGCGTCCGCCTAATGTGAGATGAACGTCAGAAATCTTGGCGCGCATCACCTCCAGCGGACCATCGACTGGGTAAGCCGCCACAGGCGTACCTGAGGCCATGGCTTCCAACAAAACAAGACCAAACGTTTCGTGTTTGCTTGGCATCACAAACACATCTGATGCAGCGTAGATTTGTGCAAGCTTGTCGCGTGGCAGTACACCCATCCACATCACATCTGGGTAACGCTGCTTAAGTCCAACTTCAAGCGGGCCTTCTCCGCAAATGACTTTGCTGCCAATCCATGGCATTTGCAGAAATGCTTCTGTGTTTTTTTCATACGACACACGGCCAACGCAAAGCGCGATCGGACGCGGCAAGTCAGCAAACTCAATTAAGTTGAGCGGAAAGGCGTGATAGGAGAATAATTCAGTATCAATACCGTGCGTCCAAGCGACCACACGCTTAAATCCCTTGCTAGATAAGAGCTGTAGCACGCCTTGTGTGGGCACCATCACCGCCTGAGAAGGTCGATGAAAATATCGAAACAACGCATATCCCAACGGCAATGGAAGCTTAAGTGCAGCGTGAAGCAACTCGGGAAATCGTGTGTGAAATGCTGTAGTAAAGGCTAGTCTTTGTTTCAAGCAGTAGCGCCGCGCTGCCCATCCAAGCGGGCCTTCGGTCGCAAGGTGGATACTGTCTGGCTCAAAACTAGCGAGTCGCTTTGCAACAGCCTTGCCAGCGCCTAGCGCTAGATCAATACCTTTGTAGCCGGGGCAAGGTGTCGTGTTAAATTGATACGGCTGAATGACTTCTACGTCATGCCCCATCAATCGCAACTGCTCAACCAAGGCCACTAAGGTTGTCACTACCCCGTTAACCTGTGGTGTCCATGTGTCTGTGACAAGCGCTATCTTCATACGTGTGCAAAAACTAGTTCCAAGCGTCCATCCAAGTGCTCCACCAGCGCAGAGCAACTCTCGACCCAATCACCATCGTTGCAGTAAGTGATGCCGTTCACTTCGCGAATTTCGGCACGGTGAATATGACCGCACACAACGGCTTGATAGCCACGTTTGCCCGCTTCATGTGCGACGGCATTTTCAAACTGCGTGATGTAACTGAGCGCAGATTTAACTTTGTGCTTGAGATAAGCCGAGAGCGACCAATAACTCAAACCCATGCGGGCGCGTAGTCGATTGAGATACCGATTAATCTTGAGCGTGAACTCATACATATGGTCGCCCAAATACGCAAGCCATTTGGCGTGCTGCACGACAGCATCGAAGTAATCACCATGTGTGACCCACATCTTGCGACCGTCTGCCAAGGTGTGGACAGTTTCATCTAACACCTCCACGCCGCCAAAATGGTGCTCCACAAAATGTCGAGCGAACTCGTCATGGTTGCTTGGCACATAAATCACGCGGCAGCCCTTGCGGGCTTTGCGAAGCAATTTTTGCACTACATCGTTGTGCGCTTGCGGCCAATACCACTTGCCACGCAATTGCCAACCGTCGACGATGTCACCTACCAAATAAAGGTAATCACTCTCGTTATCCTTTAAAAATTCTAGAAGCGCTTTGGCTTGACAGCCTGCCGTCCCAAGGTGCAGATCGGAAATAAAAATCGCTCGGTAATGCATCCCTTCAATCCAGTTGGAAGTGTTTTTTGTAGCGTGGCGAGAGATCACTCATGCGTGCCATGAC
>CANBRV010000086.1 GCA_947372005.1 Comamonadaceae bacterium
CAGCTGGCTGAAGATGTGTTGGATGCCTTGCAAGACCATCCTGATAACGGTGATGTCTATGCGGCGGTGGTTCTGGAAGTGAATCCTAAAAAAATTGTGGCGGAACGCAGCAACGGTGAAACGATTGAAATTGTTGGAGAAGGCTTAAAGCCTGCGCAGTCTGGCCTAGCTGTAAATGCCAGTGCCAAAATTAAGATTAAGCGTGGCGCTGTCATTCGCGTGATTCAAAACGCAAAAAATGGCTGGGATATTACGCAGCTCCCGGAAGTTGAGGGCGCATTTGTGGCCATGAACCCCAAAGATGGCGCCATTTTGGCGCTGGTTGGAGGTTTTGATTTTGCAAAAAGTAAATTCAATCATGTGACGCAAGCATGGCGCCAACCAGGATCCAGTTTCAAGCCGTTTATTTATTCGGCGGCATTAGAGCGAGGCTTCACGCCTGCAACGGTCGTTAATGATGCTCCATTATTTTTTGATGCAGGAGCGACTGGTGGGCAAGCTTGGGAGCCTAAGAACTACGACGGCAAGTTCGAAGGCCCTATGACTTTGCGGCGCGGCTTGGCGCTTTCTAAAAATATGATTTCTATTCGTGTGCTGCAAGCCACAGGAGTCAAAACTGCACAAGAGTGGATTACACGTTTTGGTTTTGATGAGGAGAAGCATCCCCCATATTTAACAATGGCGCTGGGTGCAGGTTCAGTGACCCCTATGCAAATGGCCTCTGCCTATTCGGTTTTTGCCAACGGTGGCTATCTCAATACGCCATGGTTGATTCAAAAAATTACGGATGAGCGCGGCAAGACCTTGGTCGAAGTACCTGCAAAAACAATAGACGAATCACAGCGTGTGATTGATGCTCGTAACGCATTCATGATGACCTCTCTTTTGCAAGAGGTGACGCGCTCAGGAACGGCTGCGCGGGCGCGAGTGACGCTTAAACGTGATGACATTTATGGCAAAACTGGAACGACGAATGATTCGCACGACGCATGGTTTGCGGGATACAACCCGACAGTGACAGCTATTACTTGGATTGGCTACGACAACCCTAAGAGCTTAGGTGATCGTGAGACGGGTGGTGGGCTGAGTCTTCCTGTATGGATTGGCTTCATGCAAACGGCCTTGAAGGATGTTGCTCCAAGTGAGGTGCCTGTGCCGGAAGGCGTTGTTAACCGAGGCGGCGAATGGTTCTATGACGAATTTGCTAAAACTGCTGGCGTGACCACATTAGGTCTAGAGGCAAATCGTGATCGTGCTGCTACGGGCAATACGCCTGGTGCAGCAACTCCTGCGAGCAAGCCCAGTGTGGAGCAAGAGCGCAAGAGTATTTTGGACTTGTTCAGAAACTAAAAGCTATTGTTGTGCCAGATTGCTCGCTGGCATAGCGACTGACATCAGCGAATAACTCAGTGGCTTGTTTGGTGTCGCGCCAGGTCTGGGTTTTCGTATCAAATTTGTAATGAAAACCGCCCGCTTTGGCGGCTAGCCAAATCTCTTGCAGTGGTTTTTGCAGGTTGATGATGATCTGGCTTTTGTTAGTAAAAGTCATTGTCACCATGCCGCCCGTGCGCTGATTGTCGATATCGGCGTCCGTGCTGTCGTTCAAACTATCGCAGTTACGCTCTAGGCTGGCAAGTGCCGCTTCGGCATGATTGAGGTACTCAATGTCAGTCATTACAATTTCCACATGAAAAAAATCATTTTAGGCCTGCTAATCGCTTTTTGTTTGCTTGCAGCTTGCGGGCAAAAAGGCAATTTGTACTTGCCACCGTCAACTACTACCCCTGTACCCACTGTCCTCTCTAAATAACTACCGCGATGTCATTTCAAAATCTCCCAGGCAGTCCTTTTGTTGCTTATAAAAACGAGGCACTTTGTGTAGAAGATGTGCCGCTTGATGTGTTGGCACGCGAGCATCAAACCCCGCTTTTTGTTTACTCTAAGTCGGCAATGCTCTCGGCCTTAGCGGCCTACCACCGTGGTTTTGCAGGCCGCCCTGCGCTGATTTGCTATGCCATGAAGGCCAACTCTAGTTTGGGCGTGCTGCAAGTGTTTGCCAAAGCAGGTTGCGGTTTCGATATTGTCTCTGGTGGTGAATTGGCGCGAGTTCTAAAGGCGGGTGCAGATCCTCAAAAAGTCATCTTTTCAGGCGTTGGTAAAACTCGTGCAGAGATGCGTCAAGCGCTAGAGGCAGGTATCGCTTGCTTTAATGTTGAGAGCATTCCAGAGCTAGACGTCTTGAACGAAGTGGCGCTGAGTGCGGGCAAAATTGCACCAATTAGCCTGCGTGTGAATCCGAATGTCGATCCTAAAACGCATCCGTATATTTCCACGGGACTGAAAGGCAATAAGTTTGGTATCGCGCACGAAGATGCGCTCGCGACTTATCGGCATGCCGCGTCCCTCAAGGATTTGCGGGTGGTTGGCATAGATTGCCACATTGGTTCTCAGATTACGGAAGTGACACCCTATTTGGACGCCATGGATCGTGTACTCGATTTGGTTGCCAATGTCGAAGCGGCAGGTATTCCGATTCACCACATCGATTTTGGCGGCGGGCTGGGCATCAATTACAACGATGACACGCCGCCAGAGGCGGATGTGCTGTGGGAGCAGTTACTTGCCAAGATTGATGCGCGTGGTTTTGGTAGCAAACAACTCATGATTGAGCCCGGGCGCTCGTTGGTAGGTAATGCAGGCGTATGTGTGACGGAGGTGTTGTTCACGAAGCAAGGAACAGATAAGAATTTTTGTATCGTCGATGCCGCTATGAATGATTTGCCACGACCTGCGATGTATCAAGCCTATCATGGCATCATTCCCTGCAAACTGCCTGCTAAGCCAGATGGAATAAGGCTTGCAGGAGTGCCAACTTACGACGTCGTAGGTCCCGTGTGCGAAAGCGGCGATTGGCTGGGCAAAGACCGCGAGTTAGATGTGACGAGTGGCGACTTGCTCGCTGTGCTGTCCACGGGCGCATACTGCATGGCGATGGCTAGCAACTACAACACGCGTGGACGCGCCGCCGAGGTGTTGGTCGATGGCAACACGGCTACCTTGATTCGTATTCGAGAAACTGCCGAAGATCAAATGAAAATGGAAAGAATGTTATGACCCAACTGACCTTGGCTAAAGCCAACGAAATCATCACCGCAGCGCTGGCACATTCAAAAGCTTCTGGCTACCTGCCCATGGGTGTGGCGGTTGTCGATAGCGCAGGCCAGCTCAAAGCCTATGCACGCGAAGAGGGTGCAACGGCGCTGCGATTTGATATTGCACTTGGCAAAGCGGCTGCAGCCGTTGGTATGAGCTGCAGTAGCCGCGCACTGGCCGAGCGCACCAAGACTGTCCCCGTGTTTTTAGGTGCGATAGCCAGTGTGTCGTCACAGCACTTCATTCCTCAGACAGGCGCAGTGCTCATCAAGGATGCAGCGGGCGCCATCATCGGTGCAGCAGGCGCTAGCGGCGGTACGGGCGATGAGGATGAGGCCATTTGCATGGCGGGTGTCATCGCTGCTGGATTGGCACACGGTTAACTTTATGCGGCGCTAATCACGTAGCGCCTCAAATACTAAATTTCGCAACCACACATTTGCAGGATCTTTGTTCAGGCGTTGATGCCAAAACTGATGTACTTGTACGTCGGGTGATTTCAGTGGCAGTGGAAAAATTTGAATTTTGCCGTGCGTAGCAAAAAAATCAGCTAAATCTTCAGGCACGGTCGCGACCAAATCGGAGCTAGCAATCACAGTTTGCAAGCTCATGAAGTGCGACAGTTCCAGCACCACGTTGCGTCTGATTTGTTTGGCATTTAAAAATTGTTCCATTAGATGCTCACGTCCTTCGGGAAGCACAACGGCATGAGGTGCGACGAGATACTCCTTCATACTTAAACGCCCTTGCAAGGTCGGATGTTCTTGCCGTGCAATGCAAACATAAGCGTGCTTAAAGAGGCGTTGCTGTACAAATCCGCTTTTGTGCAAATCGGGTAAGTAGCCAATCGCTAAATCAGCAACCCCCGACTCAAGTGCCTGTGCGGTCGCGAGGCGAGGCATGGAGGTGACTTTGATCGTCACGCTGGGTGCGACGCGGCGAAGGCGCGTGAGGATACGTGGCAACACAATGACTTCGGCAATATCAGGCGCAATCAAATGGAAATTGCGTGTACTGGTGCTTGGCTCAAACATGGATGTGGTCAAGATATCGTCTTTGACCGTAGCGAGTAACTGACGCACGGTAGGTGCTAGTAGCAATGCGCGCGGCGTGGGGCGCATCGCTTGTCCAGATTTCACAAACAGCGGATCACCCAAGAGCAGGCGAAGCCTAGCCAAAGCAGCGCTAGTGGCTGGCTGACTAAGCGCGAGAGCCTCCGCAGCCCGTGTCACGCTCTGCTGTTCTGCCATCGCATGAAATACCACCAGCAGATTTAAATCAACATCCCATAGGTGTTTTTTACTATTCATTTTTTGGATTTTAACTATTCATCATATTTGATTGATTAATGTTAAATCGATTCCTAGAATCCACCGATGAAATCTTTCTGCTGTGGCATTGACACACACGCCCATGTCATCCCTGAACATTTCCCGAGCTACCTTGGCTCGGCTGTGCCTACGGATTGGCCGTCGATGGCTCCTGCGCATGAGTGTCACAAAAACGTAATGATTGCGGGTAAAAACTATCGCACCGTCTCCGATAAATGCTGGGACACCCAAAAGCGCGTTGCTGATATGCCCGGCATGGGACTTGCCTTGCAAGTTGTGTCTCCCATGCCTGAACTACTTTCGTATTGGATGGAGGCCAAAGCAGCTCAGCAGTTGCTGCGCTATACCAACGATCAAATTGCCGTGATGGTGGCTGAATCAAACGGTGTGCTGTTGGGCCTTGGTGCTGTACCGTTGCAAGACATGGATATGGCGATTCGAGAACTCGAATACGTGATGCAAACACTTGGCTTTGCAGGCGTAGAGGTGGGTAGCAATATCAATGGTAGACCGATTGGCTCACCCGAGTTTGAGCCGTTTTTTGCTGCTTGTGTGCGATTGGGCGCTGCGGTGTTCGTTCATGCTATTCGTCCTGCGGGCATGGATCGCTTGATCGGTCCTGCGCCCTTGCAGCAAGTGCTGGGCTATCCCACGGATGTCGGCTTGGCGGCAGCATCAGTGATCACTAGCAATTTGATGCAACAGCATCCCACGCTTCGCATCGCCTTTAGTCACGGCGGTGGCACGCTGGCCATGCTCTTGCCCCGTTTGCAGCAAGGGTGGAGCACTTTCCCTGTACTCAAAGATGCCGTCACGGTATCGCCTACCGCGCAAGCACGTCAGATGTACTACGACACGCTTGTGTTTGACGAGGCCACGCTCAAGCACTTGGTGAGCACGTTTGGCGAGACGCAACTCATGATTGGCACGGACTATCCGTTTAATTTCCACGACCGCACGCCAGCAGAGCGCATCAGAGCTGCTGGCTTTGATGCGCAGCTACAGGATCGTTTACTGCAAGGTAACGCACAAACATTTTTGGGGTTGAAGTTATGAGTACAAGTATGAATACGAAACATCTCATCAGCTCACTGCGAAGTGTGGAAATTGGTTTGCCAGATGTGGCAGCTGCAGAAAAGTTTTTTGTGGACACATGGCATTTGGATGTGGCGGCACGAACCAACGATATTGTTTATTTGCGTGGCACGGGAGCAGATCATCATCTCATCGCGCTGCGTTATAGCGCTGCACCTGCGTTGCACGCCATTACGCTCAAGGCCACGTCCAGTATGGCTTTGAATACGATTTCCGAGTTAACCATACGGCATGGCGGGCGCGTTCTGCAAACAAAACATGCGGTGCAAGATCTTGCTGGCGGCGAAGCCATCACCATTATGGATCCGCAAGGTCGAGTGCTGAACATCGTGTGCGGCGACGTGCGCCATGATGATTGCGCGCCCGATGCGCCTGCTAATGCCGACAAGCCGATTCGTCTCGCACACGCCGTTTTAAATAGTCACGATGTCGCTTCCGTCATGCCGTTTTATGAAAACGTATTGGGCTTCAAGTTATCGGATCGCACCAAGATCATGGCGTTTATGCGTATCCCGCAAACAGGCCTAGGCGATCACCACAGTATTGCTTTGGCCGATGCCGACAATGATTGCTTGAATCACATTGCGTTTGTGATGCCGACACTGGAGTCCGTGATGCGCGGCGGGGGACGTATGCGGGATGCTGGTTTTGAGATCGAATGGGGACCTGGCCGGCATGGCCCTGGAGACAACGCTTTCAATTATTTTTTAGGGCCCGCTGGCTTTGTGATTGAGTACACCGCCGAAGTGGAGCAAGTGGACGACACCTATGTAGTACGTGGTTCAGCGGACTGGAAATGGCCTGTAGGCCGCGTCGATCAATGGGGTATTTCTGCGCCACCTTCAAGCAAATTGAAGCAAGCACAGCGTGAAATTTCTTTTATCAAACATTAACCTTGGACAGCAGAAGATATGAAACTGATTAGCTATTACAAAAATGACCAAATCCGTACGGGCGTGGTGGGTGGCGACCAAGTCGTTGACTTAAACGAAGCCGTGCCCAGCATGTCGCACGATCTACTGACTGCTTTAAACAGTGATGTCGACGTGAGTGCTGCCGCCAAAGCCGCACTGGCAAGCGCCGCGCCGCGTGTGGCTTTGGCATCAGTCAAACTGGCTGCACCCTTGCCGCGCCCGGGCAAGATCATTTGTCTTGGACTTAACTATTACGACCACGCCAAAGAAGGTGGACGCGATAAACCCGAGTACCCTTGGTTTTTTTATCGTGGTGCCAGCTCGCTGATTGCGCACGGCGAAGCCGGCGTTCGTCCGCGTGTGTCCGAGCGACTCGATTACGAAGCAGAACTGGCGGTCATCATTGGCAAACGTGCCAAGCATTTGAGCGAAGCCGATGCCCTGAGCTGCGTGTTTGGTTACAGCTGCTTCAATGATATTTCGGTGCGCGACTATCAAAAGAAAACACCGCAGTGGACGATTGGTAAAAACTTTGATAACTCTGGCCCCTTTGGCCCCGTACTAGTCACGGCTGACGAACTGGCACCAGGCGCAACGGGATTGCGCATCCAAAGCCGTTTGAACGGCAAAATCATGCAAGACGCCAACACCACCGACATGATTTGGGGTGTGGCCGAGACCATCAAACTGCTGACCGAATGCATGACGCTAGAGCCTGGCGACGTCATCATCATGGGCACGCCCGCAGGTGTGGGTCAAGCTAGAGTGCCGCCTGTGTGGATGAAGGATGGCGATGTGGTCGAAATTGAAATTGAACGCATTGGCACATTGACGACACCGATCAAAAACGAGACATGAGTACAAGCGCAGATTACGACGTAGCGGTTGTGGGAATGGGCCCCACGGGCTGTGTGGCCGCCGCGCGTTTGGGACAAGCAGGATTCAAAGTGTTGGTGATTGACAAGGCAACAGAGATTTATCCCAAGCCGCGTGCGATTGCGATGGATCACGAAATCATGCGCACGTTTCAAGAGATGGGCATTGCGGATGCGATAGTCAAATACACCGAACCGTTTACAGCATCTGAGCACTTTGGCGCGGACGGACAAATGATTCGGCGCTTGGATATGCTGCCGCCACCGTACCCTATGGGCTGGATGCCTTCCATGGTTTTTCTGCAGCCGCCAGTAGAAAAAATCTTGCGCGAACGTGTGACAAGTTTTTCGAATGTGAGTGTCAAACTTGGCTATGAATTGACAACTCTTCATCAAGATTCGGAAGGCGTAGAGCTCGCGCACAACGATGCTGCTGGTCAAGTTACCACGGCACGCGCCAAGTATGTGATTGGCTGTGATGGTGCATCCAGCATGGTGCGGCGCTTGGTTGGCATTGAACTAGAAGACCTTGATTTTGATGAGCCGTGGTTGGTGATTGATGTAGAAGTCAATGCATCTGGCATGGCGAAGTTGCCACGCAGCAGCGCCCAATATTGCGAGCCTTCTCGCCCCATCTCTTATGTCATCGGAACAGGGAATCACCGTCGCTGGGAAATCATGCTGTTGCCAGGCGAAGACCCAGAAGCGATGCTCGCAGACGATCAAATTTGGCAATTGCTTGCACGCTGGCTCACACCAGAGGACGGCATGCTGTGGCGCAAAGCAGCTTATCGTTTTCATGCTTTAGTGGCTAAAGATTGGCGTAAAGCTCGCATTTTTTTAGCAGGAGATGCTGCGCATCAGCAGCCACCGTTTTTGGGGCAAGGCATGTGCCAAGGTATCCGCGACGCAGTCAATTTGACGTGGAAGTTGGCGCATGTTTTGGCTAAAGGTGATGCTGCTGCAAACGACATGAGATGCGATGAACTCCTCAGCAGCTATGGCTTAGAGCGCGGCGCACATGTCAGGGCGCTCACTACTACCATCAAAGGCATTGGCCGCTACATTTGCGAGCGAGACATCACGATTGCGCGTGCACGTGATGCGAAACTGCTTGCCGATCAAGGCGGCGTAGTCAAGTCGGTACCACGTCAAGACCTTATCCCCCCGCTTCTGTCAGGACTGTTGTCAGAACGCTTGGATGCAGCGCATGGCACATTATTTCCGCAACCACGGGTAAGGCATGATGGTGCGGTGATGTTGATGGATGATGCATACGGACACGGTTGGCGATTAGTGGCGTTAGATTCGGCACTCGTGCAAGCCTTATCTGGCATGG
>CANBRV010000087.1 GCA_947372005.1 Comamonadaceae bacterium
ATGGATCCCCACTTCATGACGGCGTGCAGGGCGGGATAGACATCGAACAATTTGGCGAGTCCAAGACCGACCAAAAACACCATCACACCAAAACCAAAATTGATGCCCATCATGTGCGGTAAGGTGCGTTTGAAGCCGAAGTTCACGCCCGAGGCGAGCAGCATCAAATTGTTAGGGCCGGGCGTGGCGCAGGACGCAAAGCAAAACAAAAAGATGGCGAGGAAGAAATCCAAGTTCATGGCGAAGTCATGGGTTGATTACAGCACCACAGGCTCAATCTCAAGTCGTATGCCAAAGCGCTCATAAACGCTGGTTTGGATGGCCTTGGCAAGCGTCATCACTTCGCCGCCTGTGGCGGGCACGCCTGTTTCGCGGCCTTTGTTGATAAGGACTAGCGCATGGTTCGGGTGAACACCTGCATTGCCCACGCCGCGTCCCTTCCAACCGCAGGCATCAATCAGCCAAGCGGCGGCGAGTTTGAAGTTGCCATCAAGGAGTTTGTAGAACGCGACATTCGGGTCGCGTCCGATGATGTCTTTGCACTGCTCGGGTGTGACGACTGGGTTTTTGAAGAAGCTGCCTGTGTTGCCATCCACTTTGGGGTCGGGGAGCTTGGCGCTTCTGATTTGGCAGACCCAGTCGAACACCATACTGGCTGTGGGCTGCAGCTCATTTTTCTTTTTAGATAGTTTGTCTAAATCGGCATAGCTGATCTCGCGTTTCCAGACTTTGGGCAGTGCAAACCGCACGTGGGTGATGAGTACTTTGTCCGTGAGTGCATGCTTGAATACGGAGTCGCGGTAGCCGAATTGACAAGCCGCCGCGTCCAATGTTTTGCTCTCACCCGTGGTGAGGTCGATGTAGTCCAGCGAGTCAAAGCGATCTTGCAACTCCACGCCATAAGCGCCAATGTTTTGTACGGGGGACGCGCCCACTGTCCCTGGAATTAGCGCGAGGTTCTCTAAGCCAGGCATGTTTTGAGCCAGCGTCCATGTCACGAAGTCGTGCCAGTTCTCGCCTGCGCCTGCTTCCACAATGAAGTGCTTGACGCCCTCCCGCACGACACGTTTGCCCGTGATTTCGACTTTGAGCACCAACGGTTTGACGTCGCCCGTCAGTACCAGATTGCTGCCCCCGCCTAGTACAAACTTGGGTAAAGGTTGAAGTTCTGGATTGGCAAGCAGGTTGCAGATATCGTCTTTTGATTGAATATTGACCAATTGCAAAGCCTTAGCAACGATGCCGAAGGTGTTGTGCGCTTGCAGGGGAGCGTTGGCTTCTATTTTGAACATGGGACAATTGTGCATCAACGCTTATTTTTATTAGCTTATTTATCAGGAGAATCTCATGCCTTCATTTGACACCGTTTGCGAACCCGACTTGACCGAAGTCAAAAACGCCGTGGAAAACACAGCTAAAGAAATCGGTACGCGCTTTGACTTCAAAGGCACCTCGGCTGCTGTTGAGCTCAAGGATAAAGAAATCACGATTATTGGGGACGCTGATTTTCAACTCCAGCAAATTGACGATGTGCTACGAAACAAATTGACCAAACGTAGCGTCGATGTTAGGTATTTGGACGTAGGCGACGTGCAAAAGATCGGTGGCGATAAGGTTAAGCAAGTTATCAAAATTAAAACGGGGATTGAAACCAAGGATGCCAAGAAGATTACGCAACTCATCAAAGATAGCAAGATGAAGGTGCAAGCGAGCATTCAGGGTGAATCTGTCCGTATTAACGGCGCTAAACGCGACGATTTGCAAGCGGCGATGGCGCTGATTAAGAAGGATTTAGTGGATATGCCTTTATCGTTCAATAATTTCAGGGATTGAATTTGATAAGTCCTCTCCGCTACAATCAAGGGTTGACCCTTATTTCACAAACTTTCCTTGGGAATTGACATGACCAGTCAAGTAGATAAAAGCAAGCGCACGTGGATTATTGCCTCGAGCTGTGCGGGCGGTATTGCAGGTGTTGCAGGCGCCCTCACGTTTGGCGGTACTTTGCAGCCTTCTGAGCGCGCTAAAGCCGCTGGTGCGGCTGTTGAAGCCGACATTTCCACTCTTAAACCGGGTGAAAAAATGACCGTTGAGTGGCGCGGCAAGCCTGTTTGGATTTTGAAGCGCACACCAGAGCAAATGGCAGCGCTTGATAAAGTCAAAGACCAATTGGCTGACCCAGACTCTAAGCGTAAGCCAGATGAGCTGACACCTAAATACGCTCAAAATGCTTTCCGTGCACGTGAAGAGCACAAAGATGTTTTGGTTGTTGTGGGTATTTGCTCGCACTTGGGTTGCTCTCCAACTGATCGATTGACTGCTGGGCCACAACCCTCTCTGCCAGATGATTGGAATGGTGGTTTCCTTTGCCCATGTCACGGCTCGACGTTTGACGTTGCTGGCCGTGTCTACAAAAACAAACCGGCTCCTGATAATTTGGAAGTGCCGCCATATATGTATATGTCAGCTACCAAGATTCTCATTGGCGAAGATAAAGCTGCGGCTTAAAGAGGAACTACATCATGGCTGAAATGAAAGAAATCTCTAAAGACGCATCCGCTGGTGCGAAATTGTTGAATTGGGTGGATAACAGATTCCCGTTGACGAAACTCCTAGAGGAGCATGTCACAAAATACTATGCCCCCAAAAACTTTAATTTTTGGTACGCATTTGGCTCATTAGCGCTGGCTGTTTTGGTTTTACAAATTGTGACAGGCATCTTTTTGACGATGCACTACAAACCTGATGCAGCCCTTGCGTTCGCCTCGGTGGAGTACATCATGCGTGATGTACCTGCAGGTTGGTTTATCCGTTATATGCACTCGACAGGCGCTTCCGCGTTCTTCATCGTGGTGTATTTGCACATGTACCGTGGTTTGATTTACGGTAGCTACCGTAAGCCACGCGAGCTGATTTGGATTTTTGGCTGCGCGATCTTTTTGTGCTTGATGGCGGAAGCCTTCTTCGGCTACTTGCTCCCATGGGGTCAAATGAGCTATTGGGGTGCGCAAGTGATTGTGAATTTGTTTGCCGCCGTGCCATTTATTGGTCCAGACTTGGCGCTCTTGATTCGCGGTGACTACGTGGTGGGCGATGCGACGCTAAACCGCTTTTTTGCTTTCCACGTGATTGCCATTCCGCTCGTGTTGATTGGCCTAGTTGCTGCGCACATCATGGCTTTGCACGAAGTGGGCTCTAATAATCCTGATGGCGTGGACATTAAAGCCAATAAAGGCGCTGATGGCAATCCAATTGATGGCATTCCATTCCATCCTTACTATACCGTGCATGACATTTTTGCACTGGCGATCTTTTTGACTATCTTCTTTGCGATTGTGTTCTTCGCACCAGAGATGGGTGGCTACTTCTTGGAGTACAACAACTTCATTCCAGCTGATCCACTCAAGACCCCCGCACATATTGCACCTGTTTGGTATTTCACAGCGTTTTATTCGATGCTCCGTGCTACGAATGACGTGCTCGTTAATCTATTTTGTTTGATTGCCGCTGGTGCGGCAGTATGGACATACTTGAAATCGAATTTATCGAAGAATCTCAAAATTGGTGTGCTAGTTGCTGCGTTGATTGCTTGCGTCTTGCTTAAAACTTTTGATGCCAAATTTTGGGGCGTTGTGGTGATGGGCGGCGCTGTCGTGATCTTGTTTTTCTTGCCTTGGTTAGACAAGAGCCCGGTCAAGTCGATTCGTTATCGTCCTGATTGGCATAAGTGGGTTTATGGTGTGTTTGTCGTGTTCTTTGTGGTGCTTGGTTACTTGGGTATTCAAGCCCCAACGACTATGGGTACTTTGATTGCTCAATTGGGCACACTTTACTATTTTGGTTTCTTCTTGCTTATGCCTTGGTGGAGCCAGCTTGGCACCTTTAAGGCTGTGCCTGATCGCGTTACTTTTGCTGCTCATTGATAGGAGATCAAACATGAAAAAATTATTTGCTCTCTTACTCGCTTTGGGTTTGGCTTTTGTCTCGGTCAGTAGCTTTGCAAACGCTGGCGGCATTGAATGGGACAAAGCGCCCAATAAAACGAATGATCAAGTTGCTTTGCAAAATGGCGCTAAGTTGTTTGTGAACTATTGCTTGAACTGCCACTCGGCAGCGTTTATGCGCTACAACCGAATGACGGAACTAGGCTTGACAGAAAAACAGATTAAGGAAAACTTGCTGTTTGGCTCAAATAAAGTGGGTGATACCATGAAGGCGGCGATTGACCCGCAGCAAGCCAAAGAATGGTTTGGCGGTAACCCTCCAGACTTGAGCGTGATGACGCGTTCACGCTCTGACGGCAGCAAAGGCACAGGCGCTGATTACGTCTATACCTATCTGCGTAGCTACTACAAAGACGATACCAAGCCCACGGGCTGGAATAATTATGCTTTTCCAAGTGTAGGTATGCCCCATGTGCTATGGGAATTGCAAGCTAGCATGAAGCCTGCTGAATATGACCAAGCAGTTGGTGATCTGGTTGGTTTTATGCAGTGGATGGCAGAGCCCGCCCAAAATAAACGTGTCCAAACTGGCGTGTGGGTTTTGTTTTTCATGCTGATCTTCTCAGTTATTGCGTGGCGCTTGAATGCGGCTTACTGGAAAGATGTGAAGTAAACGAGAAAACGTTTATTTCGAACAAGGTTTTACAAAGCGGCTGCACCCTCGCAGCCGTTAGTTTTTAAGGGGTTTATGCCATGATGGTTTTATATTCGGGGACAACATGTCCTTTCTCGCACCGTAGCCGGTTCGTTCTATTTGAAAAAGGCATGGACTTTGAGATTCGTGATGTGGACCTCTATAACAAGCCTGAGGACATTGCCGTCATGAATCCTTATGCGCAGGTGCCTATTTTGGTCGAGCGTGATTTGATTTTGTATGAATCAAACATCATCAATGAGTACATTGATGAGCGATTCCCGCATCCGCAATTGATGCCTGGCGACCCAGTTGATCGTGCACGTGTCCGCTTGTTTTTGCTGAATTTTGAAAAAGAGCTTTTCGTGCATGTCTCAACACTCGAGGCGCGTGGTGCAAAAAATGAAAAAGCTGTCGAAAAAGCTAAGCAGCAAATTACGGATCGTTTGACGCAGCTATCTCCTGTATTTTTGAAGAATAAATTCATGATGGGCGACACCTTCTCTATGCTAGACGTTGTGATTGCTCCGCTACTTTGGCGCTTGAATCATTATGGTATCAACCTAAGCAAAAATGCTGCGCCATTGCTTAAGTATGCAGAGCGAATCTTCTCTAGACCAGCTTTTATTGAAGCATTAACGCCGTCTGAAAAGGTGATGCGTAAATAAACCCTCCAGTCTTGGGTCATGATTGTTGCTCCTGAGTTAGCTTCTGCCAAGCCTTACTTACTGCGTGCCATGTACGAATGGTGCTGTGAGCAGGGCTTGACGCCTTACGTGGCAGTTTTTGTAGACGAGCAAGTTAAAGTGCCGCAAGAGTTTGTGCGTGATAACGAAATTACGCTAAACGTCGGCATGGATGCGACAAATAATTTAATTATTGGCAATGACTCTTTAGAGTTTAAGGCTCGCTTCTCAGGTGTACCGCGCCAGGTTGTTGTGCCTGTCACTCACATCATGGCTATTTACGGACGAGAAAATGGTCAGGGAATGGCGTTTCCTATTTCAGATATAGAGCAGCCAGAAGCGTCAGCATCAGGCATCACGGTAGCGACGAAGCCCATATCTAAAAAATTGTCAGTAACGCCATCCATTAAAAAAGAGAAGATTAAGCCAGCATTAAGACGTGTAAAGTGAGTTTTAGTGTTAGCTTCGATTACAATCTAAAGCTTACTTTTTAAGTAACGCCGATTTAGCTCAGTTGGTAGAGCAACCGCCTTGTAAGCGGTAGGTCATCAGTTCGAATCCGATAATCGGCACCAAATATAAAGCCAGTCAAATTTTTTTGACTGGCTTTTTTTGTATGTATTAATAGCTTCTTTTGAACCGAATAGATTGCACGGCAATTCCATTTGCTTGAATCGCCTCTAGCATGATTGGCTCTAGCTGTTTGAGCTTGGCAACAGCGGATGCGTTGCTGATAAGCAAGCACCACTCGCCATCAGTCAGAGGTCCAGCAGAAATGCTGGTATGTAGGCCAAGCGGTATGCGTTTTAATACGGCAGTTAAGCACGCGCCAGATAACGCCATCCTATCTAAAAGATGAGAGAGCGTGTTAGATTCGGCGATGGCTTGCAAAACGGTGGGCATGTGTCGTTGTACTTTAAGAGATTTTTATGCACCTCATTATTACGGATGCTTGGATGGCCAAGAGTCGTCCAATTCATTTAACAGGAACAAAGCTGATGTTGGCAGGGCTTGGCAGCTCATTGGTGCTAATGGCTACGGCTGCTGGGCTCTATCACTGGGTGTTTATGAAGGGCGCCCGTGAGGGGTGGCCTATTATTAGTAGCGTTGTCAAGTTAGTCGCTCGAGATGAGTTCGAGCAGCGAGATAAATTTTTACGTGAAAACTTGGACGTCATGGCTCAAAAAGTGGGCGAAATGCAGGCCAAGCTTTTACAAATGGAGTCGCTCACAGAGCGTGTATCGGGTTTGGCGGGCATACCGCCAGCGGAAGTGAAAAATAAAACAGGTGTTGCCGGCGCTGGTGGACCTTTGGTGGCGGGGCGTAGCTTGAGTCTAGAGGAAGTGCAAAGCGCTGTAGATAGGCTGCAAATCATGAGCGACCAACAGACGGATCTTTTGACCGTAGCCGAGTCACGATTGTTCGAGCAAAAACTAAAAGCAATGGCCATTCCAACGCAGTTGCCAGTTTTGACGGGTCGAATTGGCTCTCCATTTGGTTGGCGTATTGACCCCATTACTGGGAAATCTGCTCTGCATACGGGACTTGATTTCCCGGCAGAGACGGGAACGCCCATTTTTGCTAGTGCGGGCGGTTTGGTGGTTACGCAAGAATATCATCCTGAATACGGCAACATGATCGAGGTGGATCATGGGAATAATTTAATTAGTCGCTATGCACACACGTCTAGGGTGTTTGTAAAAAAAGGCGATTTAATAAAGCGCGGACAAAAAATCGCCTTGGTTGGGGCCACGGGTCGATCGACGGGTCCGCATTTGCATTACGAAGTTTTAGCGCAAAGCGTGCCGCAAGACCCGCGTAAATTTTTAAATGCGGGGCTGGCATTGGTGAAATAAAGAAAAATCAGCTTCGAATAGCGCCATGGGCAAGTAAAATCGATGGCTATGGCTTTTACATTACTTACTAAAATTTTTGGCAGTCGCAATGATCGCCTTCTGAAGCATTATCGAAAATTAGCAAGTGAAGTCGCTAAATTTGAGACCCCCGTCAGCGCATTAGATGACGAAGCATTGCGTGGGAAAACGCAGCAATTTAAACAGCGCGTAGCGCTAGGTGAGACGCTGGATGCGTTGCTGCCAGAAGTTTTTGCCGTGGTGCGCGAGGCTTCTAAACGCGTGATGAAAATGCGTCACTTTGATGTGCAGCTGGTGGGCGGCGCTGCTTTGCATGAAGGCAAGGTTGCTGAAATGCGGACAGGCGAAGGCAAGACGCTAACAGCTACTTTGCCTGTGTATTTGAATGCACTGTCAGGCAATGGTGTGCACGTCGTGACCGTGAACGACTATCTCGCGAATCGTGATGCACTGTGGATGGCGCGGCTATACAACTTCTTGGGCATGACAGTAGGGATTAACTTACCCAACATGTCACGCGCAGAAAAACAAGCTGCCTATGCCGCCGATATTACATACGGCACAAACAACGAGTTTGGATTTGACTATCTGCGCGACAACATGGTCTACGAGATTGCAGACCGAGTGCAGCGTGGTCAGCACTATGCGATTGTGGATGAGGTCGATTCCATTTTGATTGATGAAGCACGCACACCACTCATTATTAGTGGGCAAGCTGAAGATCAGACCGAGCTCTATCAGGTCATGCAAAAACTGGTTCCTGTGCTGGTGAAGCAAATTGGCGAAGAAGATCCTAGAACGGGCGAAGGCGTCATCACGCCTGGCGACTTCACGTTGGACGAGAAATCACACCAAATTTTCTTGACCGATCGTGGCTACGAAAACGCTGAGCGGATGATGTCGAATTTGGGTTTAATTACGCAGAATTCATCGCTTTACGACCCTGCCAATATCTCCTTGGTGCATCACTTGTACGCTGCGCTGCGTGCTAAACATCTGTATCACCGTGATCAGCATTACGTGGTACAGGAGGGTGAAAATGGCGCTGAAATTGTGATCGTGGACGAATTCACGGGGCGGTTGATGTCGGGACGCCGTTGGGGCGAGGGTTTGCATCAGGCGGTAGAGGCTAAAGAAGGCGTACAAATTCAAGCTGAAAACCAGACGCTGGCATCGATTACCTTTCAAAATTATTTCCGCCTCTACAAAAAGCTAGCGGGTATGACGGGTACAGCCGATACCGAGGCTTACGAATTTCAAGAGATTTATGGCCTCGAGACGGTGGTGATACCGCCCAACCGAATCAGTAAACGCAACGACCAACAAGACCGTGTTTACAAAAGCACACGGGAAAAGTATGAGGCAGCAATTCTTGATATTAAGGATTGTTATGAACGTGGGCAGCCTGTTTTGGTTGGAACAACTTCAATTGAAAATTCAGAATTAATCTCTGAAATGCTCACCAAAGAAGGCTTACCGCATCAGGTCTTAAATGCCA
>CANBRV010000088.1 GCA_947372005.1 Comamonadaceae bacterium
GCGCGATGCCTTGGTCTAACACTTTGATGCGATCAACGACCTTGATTGGACAGCATGCTGCGCTTGTTCCGCTTGATGCGGATTGCCATGACGATCTAGTTGATGCCGTTAAAGACGGTGAGCTGTGGAAGCTTTGGTACACCATGATCCCAAGTCCGGATGCGATGCGCGATGAAATTCAGCGCCGTTTGCGTTTGCAAGGCCAGGGCTTGATGCGTCCGTTCGCCGTAATGGATATGCGCAAAGATGTCCCGACACATGGCAAAGCTGTTGGCATGACAACTTTTATGAATGTCGATGCCGTGAACCGCCGTGTGGAAATTGGTTCGACGTGGTATGCCAAGTCGATTCAGCGCACAGCTGTTAATACCGAATGCAAATTGATGCTCTTGACGCACGCCTTTGAAAATCTAAATTGCATTGCGGTAGAGCTGCGGACGCACGCATCTAATCAGCAAAGCCGCGCGGCCATTGAGCGCTTGGGTGCCAAGCTGGATGGCATTTTGCGTCATCACCAAATCAATTTGCATCCAGATGCTAATGGTAGCTTGCGCGATACCTGCGTGTACAGCATTACACAGAGTGAGTGGCCTGTAGTGAAGGCGCATTTAACAGCGCGGGTGCCGCGCGCGAGTTGACATAATGCGGCCATGCTGATCGATTTTTTCTACGCGCTACGCGCCGCCAAACTTCCTGTCTCCGTCAAAGAGCATCTCTCGCTCTTGGAGGCCTTAAACGCCAATGTAGTGGGGCCGCGTAGCGATGACGCCGCCTCGATGGATGATTTTTACTACCTCTCGCGGGCAACGCTGATCAAAGACGAAAAGCACTACGACAAGTTTGACCGCGCCTTTGCGCAGTATTTCAAAGGTGTCGAGTCCGTTGCTGATTTCAACAAAGAAATTCCTGCCGAGTGGCTGCGAAAAAACCTGGAGTCTATGCTGTCTGCCGAAGAGGCCGCTAAGCTCAAAGCCATGGGTTGGGATGAGCTGATGGAGACGCTCAAGAAGCGCTTGGAAGAACAAAAAGAGCGCCATGAGGGCGGCAGCAAATGGATTGGCACGGGAGGTACATCCCCGTTTGGTGCGTATGGACAAAACCCTGCGGGTATTCGGATTGGGCAAGCGGGCGGGCGCAATAAAAGCGCTGTGAAGGTGTGGGATCAACGCGCCTACAAGGACTATGACGATACGCAGGAGCTGGGCACGCGCAATATCAAAATCGCGCTGCGCCGCCTGCGCAAGTTTGCCCGAGAAGGGCATGAGGACGAGCTTGACCTCGACCAAACCATCACAAAAACTGCTGCGAACGCAGGTTTTTTAGACATCAAGATGCGTCCTGAGCGGCACAACAACGTCAAGGTGTTGATCTTGATGGACGTGGGCGGCACGATGGATGAGCACATTGCTCGCGTGGAAGAAATGTTCTCAGCTGCTAAGGCCGAGTTCAAGCACATGGAGTTTTATTATTTCCACAACTGTGTGTATGACTTCATGTGGAAAAACAACCGTCGCCGCTATGCCGAAAAGTTTGAAACCTGGGACATTCTGCGCAAGTACAACAAGGACTATAAGCTCATCTTTATTGGTGACGCGACCATGAGCCCTTACGAGATTTTGCAGCCAGGCGGCAGTGTGGAATACAACAACGCCGAGGCCGGTGCGGAGTGGCTGGTTCGACTCATCAACACCTTCCCCAAACACGCGTGGATTAACCCCGAGCCGCAAGGCGTGTGGCAGTATCGGCAAAGCATTGCCATCATTCAGCAAATCATGGGTAACAAGATGTTTCCGATGACGCTAAAGGGTTTGGAAGACGCGATGCGGCAACTCACGAAGTAGTTGATATTTAAAAGGAGAACGCGATGAAAAAACTATTTTTTTTTGCTTTGAGCAGTTGGGCTGTTTTAGGTGCGTTTGCACAAACGCAGTCACCAACAGCCACGCCTGCAAAGGCACCTGCTAAGGCGGCCGCCAAAGTAGAGAGCGCTGCGCAAGTGATTGAGCGTGCACAAGCTGCAATGGGTTCGGCGGCGGTGAATAGCCTTGCCTTCACTGCCAGCGGCACTGGCACTACGTTTGGCCAAGCCTACACGCCATCATCGCCGTGGCCAAAGATTACCTATTCCAATTTTGCGCGGCACTATGATTACGCTAACGCCGCAATGAGCGAAGAGGCTGCGAGGGTTCGCGCCGAACCTAAAGGCGGCGGAGCTGTGCCGCTCATGGGGACGGGCGAGCAAAAAACATCGGGACGTTTGAGTGGTGAATTTGCGTGGAATCTGACCCCTGCGCCGTCGGCTTCGCCACGCGATATCGATGGGCGCATTCACGACTTGTGGACGAGCCCGCATGGTGTGCTTCGCGCTGCGGCTAACTACAACGCCATCGTTAAAAAAGTGACAGTCAACAAACAAGTCATGACGACCTTGGGCTTTACGGTGCCAGGGCGTTTTGCAGCTGTTGTGTACATCAATGCTAAGGGCATGGTCGCAGGCGTGGATTCGGTAATGCCTAGCCCTGTGCTGGGCGACACAGCGGTGACCACTTGGTACGACGATTACAAAGATTTTTCTGGCGTGCCGTTCCCAAGTCGTATTAGGCAAGAGATGGCGGGGCATCCTGTGCTCGATGTGACGGTGTCTAACGTGCAAGTGGGTACGCCGCTGGATGCAGCAGTACCAGACGCCGTGCGCAATTTCAAAGAGAACGTGGTCGCTTCAAGCGCTGCGGATGGCAATAGCATGGGCGTGTGGTTTTTAGCAGGCGGCTCGCACAACAGCGTGCTTATAGAAATGGCGGATCACGCTGTGCTTGTGGAGTCGCCGCTCTACGATGGCCGCTCGCTCGCGGTGCTCGCCAAAGCCAAAGAATTGTTGCCTGCCAAGCCCGTGCGTTACGTCATCAATTCGCACCACCATTTTGACCATGCAGGTGGACTGCGCACAGCAGCGTCCGCAGGTTTAACGCTTGTGACTAGTCAAGCAGCCAAGCCTTATTTTGAGAAGGCATTGGCTAACCCCAATCGTTTGCATCCAGATGCTTTGGCTGCAAGCAGCGCCAAATGGAGCGTGGAGGGCGTGAGCGGTAAACGCGTGATGACCAGTGGTGCGCGCACCCTGGAGATCTACGAGATCAAGGACAGCGTCCACGCACAAGGTTTCATGATGGTGTATTTGCCGCAAGAGAAAATCTTGATTGAAGCCGATGCCTATACGCCAGGCGCACCCAACACCCCAACGCCTGCCAAGTTGAACGACAACAATCTAAATCTTGCCGTGAACATTCAGTCCAATAGTTTGCAAGTGGCGCGCTTCTTGCCGTTGCATGGACGCATGGTGGATGCCGCAGAGTTCAATCGAGCCATTGGGCAAGGTCAATAAGGAAAAAAGGCAGCGATGCAAGATCCGCGTGAATTTTTAAAACATCTTTATGGTGTCGCTGTTAAACGAGCCCAACCAGCGCACACACTAGGCGCATTCATGCCCGAGCCGCCAAGCAAGGCGGGCGCTCGTACCGTGGTGGTGGGTGCTGGCAAGGCTGCAGGCGCGATGGCGCAATCGTTTGAGCAGCTGTGGCTGGAGCGCTATCCAGATGCGCCTATGAGCGGTATGGTGGTTACGCGCTACGGTCACACGCCGCCCACGCCAGTTGGACTGTCAGGCAAAATCAAAATTGTGGAGGCCGCGCATCCCGTGCCCGATGCCGCAGGGCTTGCTGCGGCAGAAGAGATTCTGCAATCGGTGCAAGGCTTGACGCAGGACGATTTGGTGGTCTGCTTGATCTCGGGCGGCGGCTCGTCACTGCTCACATTGCCTTGCGAGGACTTAAGCTTCCCTGAAAAGCAAGCGATCAATCAAGCGCTGTTGATGAGCGGCGCCAACATTGGCGAGATGAACTGCGTGCGTAAGCACCTCTCGCGCATCAAGGGCGGGCGCTTAGCGGCGGCCTGCGGTGCGGCGCGGATGGTGACGCTCGCGATTAGTGATGTGCCAGGGGACGATGTCTCGGTGATTGCGAGCGGCCCTACGGTTGTAGACGAGACCACCTGTGCAGATGCGTTGGCGATTTTGTCTAAATACGCGATTAGTCTGAGTGCCAATCTGGATAAGGCTTTGCGGGCAGGTGCTTTGGAAACGCCCAAGGTACTTGGCCTGCAGGCAAGCAGTCCTGCGCAAATCCATCTCATTGCCACACCGCAGCAGTCGCTGGAAGCTGCGGCGGATGCGGCGCGGGCTCTTGGCGTGACCGCGTACATCTTGTCAGACGAAATCGAAGGCGAATCGCGCGAAGTGGCGAAGGTGCATGCCGCGGTGGCGATTAGCACTCAGCGCGGGCGCAGCAGCTTTAAAGCCCCTTGCGTGATTTTGAGTGGCGGCGAAACCACGGTGACAGTGCGCCAAACAAAGCAGCAAGTGGCAGAAGGACAAGCTAAAGGCAAGGGCGGTAGAGCAGGCGAGTTTTGCCTAGGGCTGGCGCAAGCTTTGAATGGTGCGGCAGGCATTTATGCGCTTGCCGCTGACACCGACGGTATTGATGGTGTGGAGGATAACGCAGGGGCATTTGTGATGCCCGATACGCTTGAGCGCGCCAGCCAGCAAGGGCTTGGCGTGAGTGACCATTTGGCGCGTAACGACTCGTATCGCTTCTTTGCAGGTCTGAACGATCTGCACATGACGGGGCCCACGCACACCAACGTGAACGACTTTAGGGCGATTTACGTGACCGGGTAAAGCTGTGAGTGATGTCGTCCCATACGGGGACGACGGCTAGCACTAACAAGAGCGCCGCCAGTGGAATGGTAAACAGGGCGCCGACTTTTTGAAAGCCAAAGGCTCCGACGATGCCGCCTAGTAAAAAAAGCGAAAGTAACGAAAAGAGTGCCCGCATTTTTTCACGACTGGCTAGCACCATGCCTTCGGTTTGGCTAAGGGATTGGTCGTTCCAATAAACCAGCTTCCCAAGTTCAATACCAATGTCCGTCACGATACCCGTAACGTGGGTCGTGCGGATTTCTGTTTTGGAGATTTTGGTGATAAGTGCGTTTTGCAGCCCCATCAAAAAGCAAAGCAGCATGACAGTTGTGATGGAGCTACCGACTAAACCAAAGCCAATCAGTAGTAAAGACTCTAAAACCAGAGGCAGTGCAAACAGGCTGTGCAGCCGCTTTCGCTTCCCCCAATTCACCATGATGGCAGTGCATGCTGCACCAGCAAGAAACGATAGCAAAGCGAGCAGGCTGCCCAGCACCAGCTGGTGCTGACCGAGTGCTAGGTTGCTGCCAATAGAAGCAACGATGCCTGACATGTGGGAGGTGTATTGCTGAACGGCTAAAAAGCCGCCAGCATTGGCGGCACCCGCGACAAAGGTTAAGTAGCGGGCAAGGTTTAAATTGAGGTCAGCGCGGCGTTGTTGTCCAGAGAGGGATCGAAGGTAATGCGTAGGCATACCTAGCATATTAAGCTAAGTGCTTGCAGCGGTTTACCTGTTTGTGGGTTGAAGATGATGAGGTTGATGCGGCGTAGATGCGCCACATCCTTTGATGCAGTTTGCAGTACCAACTTGCTGCTCCCCGTGTGATCGCCTGCCGCTTGATATTGCCGCACCACGAAGTCGTGTTTTAAGAATTCGCCCGAGTTCTCGCCCGCTTTGACTTTGCTGCTGTGCCCATCTTCCGTCACCGTCCAATAAGCGCTCCAGGCCATACTGGGCGCGCTTTGCACTTGTGCTGAAAAGACGCCACCTTGCTCCTGTTTTAGGGAAATCGCAACTGCAGCAGTCTCTTGCTCGGTGTTCCAGCGATTCCAGTTTCTGAGGTCGCGGCCGTTGCCTACGATTTGCGGCGTGTAGATTTGCCCTGAGTTTTGCCAAGCCGACACTTGCCGCTGGCGGTTTGTGTGCGCAGGCGTAGCGTAGCGATCCGTCCAGCCGATGTAGTCCCAGTAGTTGACGTGGAAGGCTTGCACCACGGGGGCTGGTGCATTTGGATTGGCGCTGCCCGCATCTTTCAGCGTTGAGAGCCATTTGTCGGCTGGCGGACATGAGCTACAACCCTCGGAGGTGTAGAGCTCAATGACGGGCGTGATTTTGTCGCCTGATTTGGCGCTGCAAGTTTGCGCGATGGCGGTTGAAATGACGCTCGTGCAGGCCAATACGGATAAGGCTTTCAAAGCATAAACGGTAGTTTTTTCGGTTTTCATGGCGAACTCCTGAAGTTGGATTTCAATCAGTCGCGCTCAAAGAGTCGTTCTTACATGCCAAAGCTAAAAATAGCGGGGAGTTTGCTGCCAAGTAACGACTCGCCGATCGCTTTGTTGGTACGCCAATCTTTGACGAGCAAGCTCAATGTCTTTGCACTCTCTAAAGTGAGGCCTACACTGCAAGCCAAGCGGGACATGGGCTGCAGCGTTGTAACCATGTCGGCAAGTAAGGCTGCATTGCGGTACGGTGTTTCAATAAAAATTTGTGTTTGCCCCGTTTTGAGTGCCAGGCGTTCGAACGCTTGAATTTGCAGTTTTCGTGCTGCCGAGTCTTGCGACAAGTAGCCATTGAAAGCGAAGTTTTGACCATTGAGTCCGCTAGCTGCTAGTGCAAGCAACAACGACACAGGTCCGACCAGTGGCACCACTTCAAGCCCGAGTGCATGCGCAGCGCGGACGATGGATGAGCCTGGATCGGCAATCGCGGGCATGCCTGCTTCGCTCATGAGCCCAATATCGAACCCTTGCAAAGCCTTATCCAACAAGGCTTTCGAGGCAGTGTTGTCGCTTGCTGCTGTATGGTCGCCTTTTTTATGAGCTTCGCGCGTAAGCTCTGTGATCGCCATTTCTTGCAGTGTGCAGATGAGCGGATAGTGCTCGGCGACGCGTTTTAAAACGGCGCGTGTGCTTTTGGCGTTTTCGCAGATCCAGTGTTTGATTTGCGATGTGGCTTTGAGTGTTCCGCTTGGAATAGTGTCTGTGATGAGCGTTTGCTGATCGTCCGCGCAGCCGAAATCTAGCGGAGCGGGGACGAGGTAGAGCTTGCCTTTAGCAGCGGTGCTCATAAGATTTTGATACCCGCAGCAGCAATCATTTTGGCGGTGCGAATGAGCGGCAAACCCACGAGTGCCGTGGGATCGTCGCTGTCGATGCGCTCAAGTAATGCGATGCCAAGACCTTCGCTTTTGGCGCTGCCTGCGCAGTCGAAAGGCTCTTCCGCGAGCAGGTAGGCGGTGATTTCATCATCGCTTAAATCGCGAAAGACGACGCGCACGGCGGAGATATCGACTTGCTCAAAGCCTGTGGCTTTGCAAACCACGGCCAGCGCCGTTTGGAAGATGACGGTTTGTCCGCGCATGGCTTTGAGTTGTGCGGTCGCGCGTTCAAAATTACCTGGCTTGCCAAGTGGCTCGCCGTTTAGATCAGCGACTTGATCGGAGCCAATCACCACGGCATCTGGCTGCAAAGCCGCGACTGCATTGGCTTTGGCAAGAGCTAGGCGTAGCGCTAAATTGCGTGGCGCCTCGTTTGCTAACGGCGTCTCATCGACTTCAGGCGGGATGCAATCAAACGGAATGCTCAGGCGAGAAAGTAGTTCGCGTCGATATTTGGAAGTGGATCCAAGGATGAGTAATGGGGCGCTAGTAGTCATGCGCTGATTTTCTTACACTTGGAGGATATTGAAAGTAAAACCATGAAACATATTGATACGGCACGTTTTTGCAAAGAAGGCGCAATTCTCTCGGGATCATTTACGCCCGCCGATTTGCCGCGCTTGGCTGGGGAAGTGTTGCCCGCGACTAGTTTTAGCGTGGCATGGCGTGCGCACGGAGGGGCTCCCAATTTTCTTGATTTGACGCTTCAATCTAGTGTCCAAATGAAGTGTCAGCGCTGCTTGGGTGCGATGGAGGAGCCAATTGATGTGAGTTATCGCTTTCAGTTTGTTGCCGACGAAGCCACGGCTCAGGCGCAAGATGAGGAGAGCGATGATGTGGACTCGTTGGTGCATGCGCGCCAGTTCGATTTGCAAGAGCTGATAGAAGACGAAATGCTCATGGCGCTGCCGTTTGTAAGTCTGCATGAGACTTGTCCAAATGCGGGGGCAATTGCTTTTTTACCTGCAGCGGATAAGCCAAACCCATTCGAAGTGCTAAAAAATCTGAAAAGCATGGCATAATCGCGGGTTCGCCGTGGAGAGGTGGCCGAGTGGTTAATGGCAGCAGACTGTAAATCTGCCCTCTTACGAGTACGCTGGTTCGAATCCAGCCCTCTCCACCAGTGATTTGAGTTAGTTTTTGGGTTTGCGGGGTTCGTATAGTGGTAATACCTTAGCCTTCCAAGCTAAAGCGAGGAGTTCGATTCTCCTACCCCGCTCCAAACGAATCGCAAATTGAGAGAAAGAGTTTCGCCCTTGTGGCTCAGTGGTAGAGCACTCCCTTGGTAAGGGAGAGGTCGCGAGTCCGATTCTCGCCAAGGGCACCAGTTTCGTATTATTTGATTTACTTATTTTTGGAGTAGAGCATCATGGCAAAAGAAAAATTTGAACGCACCAAGCCCCACGTGAACGTAGGGACAATTGGACACGTTGACCACGGCAAGACAACACTGACAGCGGCTATTACCACTGTTTTGGCAGCCAAATTTGGTGGCCAAGCCAAAGCGTACGACC
>CANBRV010000089.1 GCA_947372005.1 Comamonadaceae bacterium
GACTACGACATTAAGTTCTCGGGTAAGCACGATCAGTCAGTGCTGGGGGTGGGCACAGGCGACTACGACGCCGCGCATGTGGCGAGCGACGTGTATGAGCGCATGGCTGAGCGTGGACAAATTAAAGAGTCCGACTTCCGCGTGATTTATCGTAGCCAGCGCTTCCCCACATCATCGTTCGCCTACGCACATGACCTAGAGCCAACGCTTGCCGCCAAGATGCTGAAGTGCTTTGCCGACTACCGCTTCCCAGCCACCATGCAAAAAGATTTTGATGGCGCAGATCGTTTCGTCTCGATCAACTACGCCAAAGATTGGGACGTGGTGCGCATTGTGGACAAGGCTGCAGAAAAAGCAGCGGCTGAGGTCGCAGCTAAAAAATAAGCGCTTTTCTTATGCTGCGTATACAAAATCTTAATAAATCCTACACGGCAAGCAAGCCGATCTTGCAAGGTATCAACCTTCACATTGAAGGCTCGGGACTCACTGCCATCATTGGTGCAAGCGGAACAGGTAAGTCGACTTTGCTGCGCTGTATCAACCGATTGATTGACCCCACGATTGGGCAGATTTTGTTTGAAGGTATAGACCTAGCCGCCACATCTGGCAAGGAATTGCGGCAGGCACGGCGGCGTATCGGCATGGTTTTTCAAGAGTACAACTTGGTTGAGCGCTTGTCGGTGATGGAGAACTTATTGACAGGTCGTCTTGGTTATATCGGGGCGTTTTCGGCATGGCGACGCAAGTTTGACAATGCCGATATTACATATGGCTTAGAGCTGCTAAAAATTGTTGGGTTAGAGAGCTTTGCCAATCAGCGCGCTGATAGTCTGTCTGGCGGACAGCGCCAGCGGGTGGGGATTGCACGGGCTTTGATGCAGCGCCCCGCGCTCTTGCTTGCGGATGAACCGACCAGTTCGTTAGACCCCAAAACATCGGTCGAGATCATGCAGCTCTTGCAATCGCAAGGACGCGAGCGCGGCATCCCCGTCATCGTCAACATGCACGATGTTGCGCTAGCCAAGCGCTTTGCCGATCGCATTGTGGGTATGCGCGGCGGCAAGGTCATATTTGATGGCGTAGCGGCAGATTTAACGGATGACATTCTGAATGATATTTACGGCGGTACATCGTGGCTGGCGCATTAAACACGGTCAAGCCATTTGGCTATTCGCCTGCCTTTAAGACGGGGGGCGTTTTATTCCTCGTCTTCTTTGCGCTTTCCGCCTCAAGGTTAGAAATCACGTGGGAGCGCTTTGTGCTGGGGCTTGGTAACGCATCCAAATTTTTACACCGCATGTTTCCGCCTGTGTTCCAGCCTAGCCAAGAGCTCATTAAAGGCATGACCGAGAGCGTCGAGATCGCCATCTTGGCTTCGGCGCTGGGCGTGCTGATTTCGATTCCGATTGCTATTGCTGGCGCGCGCAACCTCATGCCTGCCGTTGTGACGTGGCCTGTGCGAGCCTTCGTCACGCTATGCCGAACCTTTCACCCCGTCATAGTAGCGATCTTGTTTGTGAAGGCGGTGGGCTTTGGTGCGCTGGCGGGTGTCCTCGCACTGACGGTGGCGTCGATTGGGTTTTTGGGCAAGCTACTGACCGAAGCGGTGGAAGAGATTTCGATGAAGCAAATCGAAGCGGTGCGTGCGACGGGCGCGCCGTTTATGAGTGTGCTCACCTTCGCGGTGCTGCCGCAAGTGCTGTACCGCTTGATTGGTTTTATTGCCTACGAGACCGACTCCAATTTACGTAACTCCACAATGATTGGCATTGTGGGTGCGGGCGGTATTGGCGGCACGCTGTTCTCGGCGTTTCAGCGTTATGACTACGACTTTGTGTTTGGCATTGTGCTGTGCATCATTGCGCTGATTTGTGTGGGTGAGGTCTTGCAAATCTTGGTGAAGAAAGTATTTCAGCAATGAGCGCTGCGACCTATCAGCGCTACACATTCCGAGAATCTTTTTTAAGATTTCTTGTTTATTTTGGTTGCGTATTGGCGGTTGTTTTGTCGATCCGCTCTGTAGAGGTCATGCCTGAATTCTTGGCTGATGCGCCTGAGCAAATGAAGGATTTGCTGGTGCGCATGTGGCCTGTGGATTGGGGGAGCTACGCTATTTCAGCGAAAGACGGCGTGCATGTAGCGCTGCTCGACACGTTGGCAATTTCGTTTTTGGCGACAGTACTGGGGCTTGTATTGGCGACGCCCGTTGGTTTTCTGGCTGCGCGCAACGTGAACCGCATCGTGTGGCTCAACGCCGCAGCGCGCTTCATGTTGATTGCTACGCGCTCAGTCTCAACGCTACTGTGGGCGCTATTTTTTGTGGCGATGTTTGGCCCAGGCGCGTTGGCGGGCACGTGCGCCATTGCGTTTCACTCAATTGGCTTTATTGGCAAAATGCTCTCAGAAGCCTTAGAGGAATCCAGCAAAGGCACAATTGAAGCCCTAACTGCCACTGGTGCTCCATGGTACAGCCGCATCTTGTATGGTTATTGGCCGCAGGTTGCGCCTGCGTATTGGAGCGTTGCGCTGTTCCGCTGGGACATCAATGTGCGTGAGTCTGCCGTTTTGGGGTTAGTCGGCGCAGGGGGTATTGGGATGGCGCTTAACTCTGCGATTGACCTCTTCAAATGGGATCAAGTAGCGCTGATATTGATTGTGATTTTTGCGGTGGTCGCAGCGTCCGAAGTTGTCGTGACACAATTGCGCAAACATTTAATTTGAAACAACATGACTGATACAACAACGCACTTTGGAATCTTAGGTCTCGGCAAAATGGGCGGCAACATGGCGCGGCGCTTGGCTTCCAAGAGTATCTCTATCGCCCTCTTTGATCAAGACGCTGCTCTGACTGAATCGCTTGCCAGCGAGATTAAAGCTGTCACTGCTGCATCGCTAGCCGACATGGTTTCTAAGCTCGCCAAACCACGCGTACTGTGGATGATGCTGCCTGCGGGTGATATCACTGAGTCCACACTCGCACAGCTGCAAGCCTTACTACAGGCTGGCGACACGATTGTTGACGGTGCAAATAGCAATTACAAAGACTCGGTACGCCGCGCTGCGGCTGCACAGGCTCTTGGCTTTAACTACATGGACGCAGGCGTGTCGGGCGGCGTGCATGGACTTGCGAACGGTTACTGCTTGATGGTGGGCGGTAATGATGCAGCGCTCGCCGCTGTGCAGCCTTATCTGGAAGCACTTGCACCAGCGGCAGACACGGGTTGGCTGCACGCAGGGCCTGCGGGCGCAGGGCACTTTACCAAGATGATTCACAACGGTATCGAGTACGGCATGATGGCGGCGCTGGCCGAAGGGCTCTCACTCATCAAAGCAAAAAAAGAATTCGATATTGATTTGGCCGCTGTGACAGAGCTTTGGCGACATGGCTCAGTCGTGCGTTCGTGGTTACTCGATTTGACGGCGGACACGCTCAAAGCCGATCAAAGTCTGGATGCCATCAAAGCGCACGTTCCCGATTCTGGTGAAGGCCGCTGGACAGTGAACGAGTCAATTGAGCAAGGTGTGCCAACGCCCGTGATGACCATGGCGCTGATGTCCCGCTTTGCCAGCCAAGGCGCAGATGACTACGCCAGCAAGTTACTTGCCAAAATGCGACAAGGATTTGGCGGACACGCAATAACTAAGGCGTCTTAATTTGGATTAACCAAATACGCAGATAGAGTTTTTTCTACTTGGTCTGCAATATTCTTTTTTAGCTCGTGCCTGCCAATAGAGCGCTTACGATGGCGTGCGGATACCTCAGAAAATTGCTTAACCGGTTGAACGACAGGTAACTCAAAATAGCTTTTTGATAAGCGATGACCGTCGAGTTTTTCCCAAAAAGCGTTGTAAGCACCGTAGTAGTTATCCTCATCACTATCAAAACTAAGTGAAGACTCTGCACACAGTCCAATAATAAATTGCTGATTGAGTGTCTTTGCGATACCTTGAAGCGCGGCATAAAGCAAAAATGTAGGAAGAGACTGAAAGTGGTCTTTAGAACTCGTGTTGACTAACAACTTGGTGTCTCTGACGCCTTGCACCCTTGCGATGAGAATCCCGTTAGAGCCTTTTGCCGCATTCATGCCTTTAAGCGAGGCATCAATAAAAGTAAAAGAAATGACGTAAAGCATGACATCATCCATAAAGAATAATAACGAGAGCTCGCCCTCTACTGGATAGTCTGAACAAGCTATGCGGATGTCATACCGATGCGTGTTTACAACGTGCCCCCATACCGTTATTTGCTCACGCTCAGTCGGTAAAAAAGTATCCAAAAAAAATTGATCGACTGTTCGGTAGTGATGAAGGACGGTCTTCAGTTTTTCAGTCAACGAAAAATTCTTACCGCAATAATTACCGCTAATCACCCGCTGCGTTATTGCTGACAACTTCGGTTTATCAATAATCTTCAGCGCACTCAAATTTTTATAAGTGGACTTCATCAAAAAGACATGAAACAGCATGTCCAGCATGTGTTTCACTCTTTTCCACAAATATTTTCTATCCCAATCTCGTTTTTTAAAGAAAAAACGAAATAAAGCAGACGTAAATTCCATAGTGCGTTAATTCAAAAATTAATAGGGGCAACTAGTAGTTGGTAACAACGGCATATTCCTCCAAACGAATTCAAATTTTGAATAGGCACATGTTTATATAAAACTAATCCATCATATTACAAATTTTTCTAAATGAGAATGATTAGCAATAAAATTAGGTGCTAAAAAGTAACGATGTTGCACTCATTGTGACAAGTTTTTTCAACTTGCTATTGAAATTTGGATAAATGATCTTATGATTAGCACTCGCTAGATGAGAGTGCTAACAGCAACTTAATCAAGCCTCAATTCCTTTTTTCTTAAACCCTTGCACATTCATAGGAGATGCAATGAAACTACGTCCTTTAGCCGATCGCGTGATCGTCAAACGCGTTGACAGCGAAACCAAAACCGCCTCTGGCATCGTCATTCCTGACAGCGCCGCTGAAAAACCAGATCAAGGTGAAGTCTTGGCCGTAGGCCCTGGCAAAACCAATGACAAAGGCGAAACCAAAGCCTTGTCTGTCAAAGTGGGCGACCGCGTGTTGTTTGGCAAATACAGCGGCCAGTCTGTCAAAGTGGACGGCGACGAGCTGATGGTGATGAAAGAAGACGACCTGTTTGCGGTTGTTGAGAAGTAATTTTCAGCCCTCATTTATCTAATTTTGTAATTTTTTAGGAGTCATTAACATGGCAGCAAAAGACGTAATTTTTGGCGGCGAAGCCCGCGCACGCATGGTCGAGGGTGTGAACATCCTCGCTAACGCAGTCAAAGTAACCCTCGGGCCTAAAGGCCGCAACGTAGTGCTAGAGCGCTCGTTTGGCGCACCAACCGTCACGAAAGACGGCGTGTCTGTGGCAAAAGAAATCGAACTCAAAGACAAGCTGCAAAACATGGGCGCGCAGATGGTCAAAGAAGTCGCATCCAAGACTTCTGACCTAGCTGGTGACGGAACCACAACCGCGACCGTTTTGGCGCAAGCCATCGTGCGCGAAGGCATGAAATACGTGGCCGCAGGCATGAACCCGATGGATTTGAAGCGCGGTATCGACAAGGCTGTGACAGCCCTGATCGCCGAGCTGAAAAAAGCTTCTAAAGCAACCACCACCTCCAAAGAGATCGCCCAAGTCGGTTCGATCTCGGCAAACTCTGACGAAGCCATCGGCAAGATCATTGCTGACGCGATGGACAAAGTTGGCAAAGAAGGCGTGATTACGGTTGAAGACGGCAAATCGCTCGAGTCAGAACTTGACGTCGTTGAAGGCATGCAGTTTGACCGCGGCTACCTGAGCCCGTACTTCATCAACAACCCAGAAAAGCAAGCGGCCATCATGGATAGCCCATTTGTGCTGCTGTACGACAAAAAAGTCAGCAACATCCGTGACCTGCTGCCAATTTTGGAACAAGTCGCTAAAGCTGGCCGCCCACTTTTGATCATTGCAGAAGACGTGGACGGCGAAGCGCTGGCAACCTTGGTGGTCAACACCATTCGCGGCATCTTGAAAGTGGTTGCCGTCAAAGCCCCAGGCTTTGGTGATCGCCGCAAAGCCATGTTGGAAGACATCGCTATCTTGACTGGCGGCAAAGTGATTGCTGAAGAAGTTGGCTTGACACTGGAAAAAGTGACTTTGGAAGACCTCGGCTCTGCCAAGCGCATCGAAGTGGGCAAAGAAAACACCATCATCATCGACGGTGCTGGTCATGCTGCTGACATCGAAGCTCGCGTCAAGCAAGTGCGCGTTCAAATCGAAGAAGCGACATCTGACTACGACCGCGAAAAACTCCAAGAGCGCGTTGCAAAACTCGCTGGCGGCGTTGCCGTGATTAAAGTTGGCGCTGCCACCGAAGTCGAAATGAAAGAAAAGAAAGCCCGCGTGGAAGACGCACTGCACGCAACTCGTGCAGCTGTGGAAGAAGGCATTGTGGCTGGCGGCGGCGTAGCACTTTTGCGTGCCAAGCAAGCGGTCGGCGAGCTCAAAGGCGCAAACGCTGACCAAGACGCTGGCATCAAGCTGGTGTTGAAAGCGGTTGAAGCGCCCCTGCGCGAAATCGTGTTCAACGGTGGCGGCGAAGCCTCTGTGGTGGTCGCAGCTGTGATGGCTGGCAAAGGCAACTACGGCTTCAATGCAGCCAACGACACCTACGGCGACATGATCGAAATGGGTATCTTGGATCCAACCAAAGTGACCCGCACTGCACTGCAAAACGCAGCGTCTGTTGCAAGCTTGATGCTGACGACTGAGTGCATGGTCTCCGAAGCACCAAAAGACGACGCTCCTATGGGCGGCGGCATGGGTGGTGGAATGGGCGGCATGGGTGGTATGGGCGATATGGGGATGTAATTTCCCGCTAGTTTGTCGGGGCGAAAGCCCTGACTCTCTACAAACTAAAACCCCCGCAAGGCGCGAGCTTTGCGGGGGTTTTGTTTTTGGAGTACGGTGAAATTTAAAATCAAATAGACTTCAAATACTGCTGAATAATCGCTTCAAAACTCTCATCGGCCTTTAATCCCATCGCCAGAGAACGCTTGTTCTCCCAGTGATTGGGCCAGCCTAAAACAATTTTTTCAACAGCAGCATCAGGGGCGTGAGTCACCAGCGCCCGTACCTTGTCGCCGCAAACTTTTTGCAGTGCATCCAGCATTTCGCCAACCGTGACGCTGATCGCAGGCATATTGAGCGCCATACGACCGCCGAACTGCTCGGGTGTGGCTTCAAACACCTTAATGATGCCGTCCACGGTGTTATCGGGCGACGAGATACCGTGACGTGTTGACAACGGAACAGGATAGCTAGAGGCCACGCCAGCTATGGGCTCGCGAATAATGCCCGAGAAGAAGCTAGACGCCGCACCGTTGGGCTTTCCTGGGCGAACCGCCACGGTCATGAGGCGCACGCTACGTCCCTCTATGTAGCCCTTGCGCGAATAGTCAGCTACCAGTTGCTCGAGCATAAATTTATGCGTGCCATAGCTCGATTGCGGCATCGGATAGGTGTCGTCCGTAATCGTTGCTGGCATACGCCGCGCAGGGTCAGAGCCAAAGATACCGCCCGAGCTGGAGAAGATCAGCTTGGCTTTGTGACCTGTAGTATTGAAGCGGTGACGAAGCGCATCGAGCAGCGCACGAGTGGAGTCAAGATTTGAGCGCAGACCTAAATCAAAATCGGCTTCGCATTCGCCAGAAACCGCTGACGCTAGGTGAAACACCGCATCAAATGATTGATCTTTCAGCAGCTCACATTGCGAGAGCAATGAGCCTACAAGCCCCGTCATATCTGGCTTGTCGGCAAGGTCGCTAGGAAGCGGGAATTGATCCGCCAGCGTCATATGCGTGATGCTTTTGCCGTCTAAGTGACCGCGTAATAGCAGGGTGCGAGCCAGCTTAGACCCTAAAAATCCGCTGCCGCCTGTAATGAGGATGTTCATGTTTAAAACCCAGATGTCACCGCATCGAGTGCGGACAAAATTTGACTAGAGAAAGCAACTAAAGATGTCACAGGTTTGCCTAGGGATCGTTCGCCCAATGGGGCAGATTCATGAGGCATAAAAAGCAATGACTCCCCTTCAATGACAAAACTGGGGGATAAATTAGTCGGCAACTTATGATTTAACCCAACCCGCGACAAGGGTGCAACCAGACGGCTGGGCAGCTGGCTAATCAAGTCACTTTGCAAATTGACAACATAAGGAACTACGCCCCTAGCACCAACAATAGGATTCAGATAAACATCATATTGTGCCATTAAGCCGGCTCCATCCAAGAAACCACACCCTCGCACCACAAACCGTTTTTTTCAAAATTGTCGTGCTGCGCAGCGATCCAGTCTTTATAGGTTTCCGCGAACTCTTTTTGACGCTGAGCCATGCTCGTGCTAGAGGCTGGACTGAAATTTTGGAAATAGGCGAACGACATAATGACCGAATCAGGCCGTCCGTCTTTTAAAACCGTAATGGGTGCGCGCTTGGCCTCTGCGCAGAGGCTGCCAAATCGGTTTTTAGCTTCGGTAGCGGTGACTTGCATGGCAACTCCTTGGTTTGAATAGCCATTTTAGCCATTAA
>CANBRV010000090.1 GCA_947372005.1 Comamonadaceae bacterium
AACAGCGTCATGTCCGAGCCGCGCTCTTTCATCAGCTTCAATTGGTTGTTGTCAATCGTCTCGCGGATTTCGTCGTCGCTGATTTTGAGGTCGCTCACTTTGGGCATCAGATTCGCGTCTTTAATGCCGGCAATTTGCGCATTGCGCCATGTCTCTAACGCCTTGGGAGCCGTGGTGTAGTGGCCGTGGCAGTCGATGATGAGGGGGTTAGCTTTGCTCATGGCAATCTTTCAAAATGTAATAAACAGTACAGACGTGGTAAGTTTAGCAAGAGATTTTCAATTTAAGGCCTCACCATCTTGCAACTAGTCGGTAAGGCCGCTTGGAAAGAACTCAGTGCCTTCACCACTTTAAAACCATAGCCTGAGCCTTCCACATCGAATTTCACGCCTGCGTCACCCTTGCGCGCCATCACGCCCACCATCAGCGGCTGCTGGAACTGGTGATCGCTCGCTCGCATCTCGCCTGCCTGTCCTGCAAAAATCGCTTTTGATTTTTCTAATGCCCGGGCAATTGCCAAAGCTTCGCTACTGCCCGCGCTGTTAATCGCACCCGCCAGCGCTTCCACCATCAGCTGCATCCGCATATGGACGTAGTCGTCAGCGGGCTTTGGGTATCGCGCTCTAAAGCTTTGCATAAATTGCTCGCTGGCATTGGGGCTTTTGGGGTTGCTGTAGTTGGGCAGCCAATCGGCCACAGCCATCAGGTTGCCAACGCCCGCCTCGCCAATGGCGGCGGGTGCGCCTAGTGCATTGCCATAAAAAGTGTAGAACTTGCCCGCATAGCCGACATCTTTTGCGGCTTTGACCAAGAGCGTGAGGTCATTCCCCCAATTACCCGTAATCACCGCCTGCGCACCGCTAGATTTGATTTTGACGGCGTAGGGCGTAAAGTCTTTGACGCGTCCAATCGGGTGTAACTCATCCCCCACCACGAGCACGTCAGGGCGCTGCAAAACCAATTGGCGCTTAGCCTCCCGCAGTACCGATTGACCAAAACTGTAGTCTTGTCCAATCAGGTACACCGACTTCAAAACCCTATCTTGCTTGAGCACATCGACCAGGGCGGCCATGCGCATATCGGAGCTGGCGTCGAACCTAAAGTGCCAAAAGCTGCAGCGCTCGTTGGTGAGCGCGGGATCGACGGCCGAATAGTTTAAAAACACCACACGCTTGTCTGGTTCGCGCTCGTTGTGCTTGTTAATGGCGTCAATTAAAGCCAAGGCGTTGGCGGATGAGTTGCCTTGCAGCACGATGCGCGCGCCGTCATCAATAGCACTTTTAAGAGCAGTCAGCGCTTCTTCGTTTTGCCCTTTGCTGTCGTATTGTTTGATTGCTAGCTTTTGCATACCAAGCTTTGTTTTAACGCCGCCGCGCGCATTCACGCGCTCCACCGCCCACGCCAAATTACGATAAACCGCATCGCCCGTATTGGCAAAGGGACCACTCAAGCCTTCAATCATGGCGAGTTGAATCGGGGGAACGGTCTCGGCAAAAGCGCTAGAAATCCAGCAAAACAAACACAATAAAAAAACACGCATGCACAAACCTTTGGGAGAGAAGAGAGACCTAAAAAGAAGGGGCAAAGTGTAGTGAGATAAGCCGCTCGCATGTATGCAATATTCGGGAAAACCCGCGCATGAGACAATCGGGCATGACTTTTTCAGAACTCGGCCTTGCGCCTGCGCTGCTTCGCGCCATAGAAGCCACGGGGTACACCACACCCACTCCCATTCAACAACAAGCGATTCCCCTAGCCATGCTAGGTCACGACTTACTCGCGGGCGCTCAAACGGGGACGGGCAAAACAGCGGCATTTACGCTGCCGATGCTGCACCGCCTTGCCATGACGCCGTCGGCCAAAAACAAATTTGGCGGCATTGGCACACGCGTGTTGGTGCTCACACCCACGCGCGAACTGGCATCCCAAGTCGAAGAGTCAGTACGCGAATACGGTCAGTTTTTGCAACTCACCTCCACCGTGATTTTTGGCGGTGTCGGTATGAATCCGCAAATCAATATCTTGCGCAAAGGCGTGGACATTGTGGTTGCCACGCCAGGTCGTTTGCTGGACTTAAACGAGCAAGGCAAACTCGATTTATCCACCGTGCAAATGCTGGTGCTGGACGAGGCAGACCGTATGCTGGACATGGGCTTCTTGCCTGATATCAAGCGTGTGCTGACGCTTCTTCCTAAGCAAAAGCAAACGCTGTTTTTTTCCGCTACGTTTAGCGACGATATTCGCAAACTGGCACAGGGGCTACTCAACAATCCCAAGTCCGTTCAAGTCACGCCTAGCAACACGACGGTGCAGCGCATCACGCAGTCGCACCACTTGGTGGGACGCGGCAAAAAGAAGGCGCTACTCACGCACATCATTCAAAAGCACAACTGGAGCCAAGTGCTGGTGTTTACGCGCACCAAGTTTGGCGCGAACTCGGTCGCAGAACACTTAACCAAGCACGGCATTCCCGCGCTGGCGCTACACGGCAACAAAAGCCAAGCCGCCAGAACCCAAGCGCTACAAGGCTTTAAAGACGGCACGATTCGCGCCTTGGTTGCTACCGACATTGCCGCACGTGGCATCGATATCGACGATTTGCCGCATGTGGTGAACTACGAAATCCCGAACGTGTCTGAAGACTACGTTCACCGTATTGGCCGCACAGGACGTGCAGGACGTGCGGGTGAAGCGGTCAGCCTTGTCAGCCTTGACGAGGAAGGCTTCTTCGAATCCATCGAGCATTTCACCAAACAAAAGATTGAACGCGTTCCTATGCCTGAGTTTGCTCCCGAGCCAGGCGAAAAAGGCGAACCTATCGCGATGGGACGCCAAACCATTTGGGGCGGCGCAGGCAAACCGCCAAGTCGCGAAGTGATGCAAGCAGCAGCCAAAGCAGCCATGACAGAGATGCGTCAGCGCCTAAACGATCGCCCCCCACGTGGCCGCCCAGGTCAAGGCGGCGCTCGTCCTGCGGGTGGCGGTGGACGTCCAAACGGCAATGCCCCACGCCCCGCATCAGGCGGCGCTTCCAGAAGCCCTGCCCCTGCGGGCGGTAGTGGACGTGGCCCAGCAGGCGGACGCCCGTCATCGGGTAAACCCCAGTCACCGCAGCCTAGAAATTACCGTTAAATTCAACATCCCTTAATTTTTGGAGTTACTCCTATGAAAAAAATCCTCTCACTACTCGCTGTTGGCTTAGCACTCTCTTTCAGCATGGCGCATGCAGCCGACGATGCTAAGAATCCACAGCAAAACAAAATGGCTGCCTGCAACGCAGACGAAAAAGCAAAAACCTTGAAAGGTGATGAGCGCAAAGCCTTTATGAAATCTTGCCTGAGCGCAAAGCCTGCTGCCGAAGCAAAGCCAGCTAACCGTATGGCAGCTTGCAATGCTGATCCAAAAGCAAAAACACTGAAAGGTGACGAGCGCAAAGCCTTTATGAAGGACTGCTTGAGCAACAAGTAATCATTTCATTACTTTGCATCAAAAAAAACGCCACTGTTGAGTGGCGTTTTTTATGGGGGGCGCAAAGCTTCAGTCTGGCTTAATCCCTGCCTTTTTCACAACCATTGCATATTTATTTAGCTCCGACTGAAAGAACGCGCTGCTCGCTTCAGGTGATTGAATGTTGATCGTATTGCCCTGCCTCGCCATCGCAGCTTTAACTTCATCCGTTGCAAACGCAGTAACGATTGCTGCATGAACCCGCCGCACGTTATCCGCACTCATTTTGGCAGGGCCCACAGCGGCAAACCAACCTTCAACTAGATACTTGGGAAAGCCTTGCTCCACCGCCGTTGGAATATCTGGCGCAGCCAGCGCACGCTGCGGACTTGCGATACAAATAGCATGCAAATTGCCCGATTTAATTTGACCAATAACGGCTGGCAAAGCCCCTACACCAAAATCCACTTGCCCGCCAATAATGTCTGCCATCATGGGGCCAAATCCGCGATACGGAATATGCGTGGCAAACGTGCCTGTTGCATCTTTCATCAGCTCAGCGGCCAGATGCAAGATTGTTCCGTTGCCACTGGACGCATAGTTGTACTTGCCGGGATTGGCTTTTAAGAGGGCGACAAACTCCTTCATAGTCTTTGCAGGAAATTTGGCGTTAACAACGAGCACCATAGGCGTGCTGCCTACCACCGCAATCGGCGTGATGTCTTTGATCGGGTCAAATGGCAGCGACTTCAAAACGGATGGATAAATCACGTGGTTGTTCGACACCATGGAGAGCGTCAATCCATCGGGCGCGGATTTCGTCAATGCGTTGGTTCCGACCACGCCACCCGCACCTGGCTGATTTTCGATAACGACAACGGCCTGCAAAGCCTTGCCGAGTGCGGCTTGCGCGGCACGTGTGATGCCGTCCACACCTGAACCCGCACCAACTGGAAGAATAAATTTGATCGTTTTGTCATTCGCAGTCTGTGCGAAAAGCCTTGTGGGTATTGGACTAGCGACCAATGCACCTACCGCAGCCATGATTTGGCGACGTGAAAATTGATCCAAAGATTTCATAACACTCCTCTAAAAATAATGATTTAAAGCACGCCGCGCTTTATTTGATCGCGCTCAATCGACTCAAACAACGCCTTGAAGTTGCCTTCGCCAAATCCATCGTCGCCTTTGCGTTGAATAAATTCAAAGAACACCGGGCCGAGCATCGTTTGCGAAAAAATTTGCAAGAGTAAGCGCGGCGCGGTCGATTTGCCGTCCGCGTCCTTGGTCGTGCCATCCATCAAAATGCCACGCGCTTGCAGCTCGCCCACCTGCTCGCCATGCCCTGCAAGCCTTGTGGATAGGGCTTCATAGTAATAATCATTCGGCCCCGTCATCAGCGGTACGCCTGCCATTTGCAAGCTATCTACCGTGGCACAAATATCGTCGGTGAGCAGTGCAATGTGCTGGATACCCTCACCATTGAACTGCATCAAATACTCTTCAATTTGCCCCGAGCCCCTGCTCGATTCTTCGTTCAACGGAATTCGAATCATGCCGTCGGGCGCAGTCAAGGCCTTGGAAGTCAGCCCTGATTTTTCGCCTTGAATATCGAAATAACGAATCTCTTTGAAGTTAAACAAATGCTCGTAAAAATGCGCCCAGTGTGCCATGCGGCCACGATAGACGTTGTGCGTCAGGTGATCGATCAAAAGTAAGCCGTGTCCAACAGGATGCTTGTCCGCGTCAGTGACAACGTTTGGCAACCACTCAAAGTCAATGTCGTAAATCGATTTGCCGTCTTCAAAGCGGTCAATCAAATACAGCGGTGCGCCGCCGATACCTTTGATGGCAGGAAGCCTAAGCTCCATCGGGCCCGTCGGAATGTCAATCGGCTGCGCCCCCAGCTCTAGTGCCCGTGCATAGGCCTTGTGCGAATCTTTCACACGAAACGCCATGCCGCAAGGCGCTGCGCCATGTTCGGCCGAAAAGTACGCCGCCTGGCTTTTGGGTTCTTGGTTGACGATGAAATTGATGTGGCCTTGGCGATACAAAAACACATGCTTAGAGCGATGTTTGGCAACTTTGCTAAAGCCCATCTTTTCAAACACAGCGCCTAAATCAACGCTGGAGTCTGCACCTTTCGGTGCTGCGAATTCAACAAACTCGAAGCCACACAAACCCATTGGGTTGCTAGTTAAATCACTCACTTTTGATCCCCGCGTCTCGAATTAAAGCGCCCCACATTTGCTGCTCCGATGCCATGTATTTGGCAGATTGCTCTTGGGATGCTGCCATCGGCGCACTGCCATCGTCAGCCAGCTTGGCAATGAACGCTGGATTTTTGAGTGCATTCTCAATCACCGCATGAATACTCTTGGCAATCGCTGGTGGCAAACCAGCTGGCGCGGCAACAGCCTTCCAATCGACGGCTTCAAAGTCTTTGAATCCGCTCTCCGCGACCGTTGGAATGGCGGGCAATATCGACAAACGTCTGGTTGAAGTAACCGCCAAAGCCTTGAGCCGTGCGGGCTGCGAGGGCGTCGCTTGCAGCATCCCCAAAACCGCCTGCGGGGTCGCGAGCATGTAATCCGTTTGCCCACCCAGCAAGTCGGTAATGGCGGGGGCTGCACCTTTGTACGGCACGTTGAGTGCTTTGAATCCCGCCCGCTTGGCAAGCAGTTCGCCCGCCAAATGGCCCACCGTTCCCGTACCAGCCAGCGCTTGACGCAAGCTGTTAGGTTTGGACTGTCCAGCAGCAATCATGTCCCCAAGCGTTCGCCATGGTGCATCCGCCTTCACCACAACGACCATTGGCTGGGCTGCCACCAAAGCAATCGGGGTGAAGTCTTTAGCTGCGTCGAATGGCATCGTGGACAGCAGCGCAGGATTAATCGCCAAATTAGCCGCCTGACCCATCCCGAGGGTGTAACCATCGGGTTTGGCTTTGGCAACCAGCTCCATGCCAATGTTGCCGCCACCGCCTGCCTTGTTATCGACCACAAATTGCCACTTCGGGTTATCCGCGCTGATGCGCTCCACCAAGCGCCGTGTGACCGTATCCGTACCGCCTCCAGGCGTGTAGGGCACGATGATTTTGATGGGCTTATCAGGATAATTTTGCGAATTGCTCTGCGCAACACATGGCATAGCGCTTGCAAGCAATGCGAGCCCAGAGGCCACACTGCATATGGCCTGCAGACCCTGTGCTTTTATATTTTTCATGATGTTTTTACTTTTTTATCAGCACTCATGACGGCAATTTGCGCAGCAGAATAACCCAACTCTTGCAGCAATTCATTTGTGTGCTCCGCCAGTTTGGGCGGATTGCGCCGCACGCCAAGATGCGCACCATTCATCTTGAACGGGAACAAGATCGTGTCCACCGCCTGGCCCGCACGCTCGCCATCCGCTAATTCAATCTTAGCCATGCCGCCCGAGGCCACAATGTGCGGATCGTCCAACAACTCATGCGGCGCTTTAATCGGCGCAAACGGCAAGCCTTTGGCTTCAAACAGATTACTCAAATATTGAGCCGAATAACCCTTTAAACGCTCACGCAACTCTGGAATCATCCAGTCCCGCGCCATCACCCTTGCATTGTTGTTTTGCAGTCGTTCGTCCGCAAACAAATCGTTAAAACTAAACGCTTCGCAAAAAATCTTCCACTGTGTGTCGGACACTGCGGACAAGAAAATTTGCTCACCATCTTTAACCGTAAACACGTCGTACACCGCCCACGCCGAAATGCGCTCGGGCATGGGTGCAGCAGCTTGTCCCGTCACTTGGAACTGCATCATGTGCTGCGCAACCAGCAAGATATTGTTTTCAAACAGCGCCGATTGCACCTGCTGCCCCTTGCCTGTTTTTTGCCGCTGCATCAGCGCCGCCATGCAAGCCACCGCACCAAAGATCCCGCCCATCATGTCGTTGACCGATGTGCCCGCCCGCACAGGGTCACCGCGCCGACCTGTCATGTACGCGAGGCCGCCCATCATTTGCACTACTTCGTCTAACGCCGTGCGGTGGTCGTAAGGGCCTGGCAAAAAGCCGCGATGGTCAACGTAGATGAGTTCAGGCAGCGCAGGGTCGCGTAACCGTTTGAGCGTCTCGTAATCCAAACCCTGCGCCTTCATGGTGTCCGATTTGAAATTATGCGAGACCACATCCGCTGTCGCAATTAATTTCAGCACCGCCTCCATGCCCTCGGGTGTTTTGAGATCTACCGCAAAGCTGCGCTTGTTACGGTTGTAGAGTGGGAAAAATCCTGCGCCCGAGCCCAGCAAGCGCCGTGTGTTGTCACCCTTAAGCGGCTCGACCTTAATCACGTCCGCACCAAGATCGGCCAAAAGCATTCCGCAGGTGGGCCCCATCACCATGTGGGTGAACTCGATAACGCGAATGCCTGCGAGGGGCAAGTTGCTTGATGTCTTATCAGTTTGCATAAGTAAATCCTTTGGTCAGCCCTGCTGGCGCGAGCATGCCATAGACTTCAACACCCGGAAGCCCTTCCATCATGGGTTGGCGAGCAGCGATGAGTTTTTCTAAATCAAGCCCTGTATGCACGCCCATAGCTTCAAACATGAAGGCAAGGTCTTCGGTCACCACATTACCCGATGCGCCTGGCGCATGAGGGCAACCGCCAAGACCTGCCATCGAAGTGTCGAAGCCGCGAATGCCCACGTCGTAGGCCGCGAGGCAATTGGCAATGCCAAGCCCGCGTGTGTTGTGCATGTGGGCTGCGCCTAGGCGCTCGATGCCTACGGCTGCAATCGCGCGTGTAAACAGGCGCTTGACCTGCGCAGGATTGGCCATGCCCGTGGTGTCAGCCAGGCCAGACACATTCGCACCTGCCGCGATGCACTGCTCAACCATCCAAATCACGTCGTCTTCGGGCACCACGCCTTGCAGCGTGCAACCGAAGGCGACCGATACGCCCGCTTCAATTTCCACATGCGGAGCTACTTCGTTTTTGTACTCTACGATACGGCGCACCTCTTCAATCATTTGCTCACGCGTCTTGCGCACATTGGCGAGACTATGTGCAACGCTTGCCGATGTGGGAATAGTCAGCTTGTGCGTGCCAGCTGCAATGGCGGCCTGCGCACCTTT
>CANBRV010000091.1 GCA_947372005.1 Comamonadaceae bacterium
AAGCCTTGCACAGCAAGCCTTCGCGTTAGCCAGACCCTCAGCGCCCGTGCCCGCATTGGCATTGCCCGTGTTGATGACGAGGGCACGAACACCGCCTCGGCTGGTGGCTAAAACCTCTTGGCAAATTTGCACAGGCGCAGCGCAAAAACGGTTCGTGGTGAATACACCTGCAACCGATGCGCCTTCAGGCAGCAACATGACGGTGAGATCGTCGCGGTTTGCCTTGCGAACGCCGGCTTGTGCAATGCCAACTCGGATGCCTGCAACAGGATGTAGGTCGGCAGCTTGAATGAGGGGAAGATTAATGGCCATATGTAGATGGTTCTTTAGAATGGATCGATGATAAAAAAACTGATGCTGATTATCGCCTCGCTCATGCTATTGCACAGTAGCGTGAATGCTCGGGCGCTTAAGCATTCCACAGCAAAAAGCTTTACCGCGGTCGTGATGCATGTTACGGATGGCGATACGATTTGGATTTCAACAGGCCGAGGTACTCAGGCGATTGATGTTCGAATTCAAGGCATTGATGCACCAGAGAGCTGTCAAGAGTATGGGCAATTGGCGACCAGTGCACTGCTTCAGTATGTGTTGCACAAAACAGTGAGCGTGACAGGCAAGGCGCGCGATAAATATGGCCGCATGGTGGCTAAGGTGACTTTAAACGGTGAAGATGTGGGCGCATGGCTGGTCGAGCATGGCCACGCTTGGTCATACCATAGTCGCCGATCGCTAGGCACCTATAGTCAGCAAGAAGTGTCTGCAAGGCTATCAAGGCGAGGCTTGTGGGCTAGCGACTCTCCGCTAGAGCCAAAATTATTTCGTAAACAAACCAAGTGCCATAAGCAAGCACTTGGTTGAGTACGGTTTAACGCCCAGCGTTTGCATCTGCAACAGTCAGCGCCGTCATATTGACGATACGACGGACGGTTGTGCTGGATGTGAGGATGTGCACCGGTTTAGCTGCGCCAAGTAAGACTGGGCCAACAGCAATATTGCCACCAGCGGCTGTTTTGAGAAGGTTATAGGCAATATTAGCCGCGTCAATATTAGGCATAACCAATAAGTTGGCTTCCCCAGTTAGCGTATTGTTTGGCATGATCGCCTTGCGGGCAGCTTCGTCTAAAGCGACATCGCCATGCATCTCGCCATCTACTTCTAACCATGGGGCCTGTACGCGCAGTAACTCTAAAGTTTGACGCATTTTGATTGCGCTGGGGTTTTGGCTAGAGCCAAAGTTACTGTGTGAAAGCAAGGCCGCTTTAGGTTTAACGCCAAAGCGCTGCATCTCATGCGCGGCCATGATGGTAATTTCAGCTAGCTGCTCAGCGGTAGGGTCATAGTTGACATGTGTATCCACCAAAAACACTTGGCGATCTGGCAGCATGAGGCCATTCATGCACGCATAGGTGCTAACGCCAGCACGTTTGCCAATCACTTGATCAATGTAGTTGAGATGTTGCACGGGCGTTGCCCATGTGCCGCAAATCATGCCATCTACATAGCCTTTGCTTAGCATCATGGCGGAGATAAGCGTCAAGCGGCGGCGCATTTCAATTTTGGCTAGCTGCTCCGTTACGCCCTTGCGCTCGGTCAGCTTGTGATAGCTTTGCCAAAAATCTTGGTACCGTTCGTCGTGCTCAACATTGACAACGTCATAATCCTGCCCTTGCTTGAGACGTAGTCCAAACTTTTCGATGCGCTCTGCAATGATGGATGGGCGCCCTACTAAGGTCGGGTGAGCAAGGCCTTCGTCTACGACGATTTGAATGGCCCGTAGAACGCGTTCTTCTTCACCCTCAGCATAGACTACTCGTTTTTTATTTGCTTTTTTGGCGGCAGCATAAATGGGTTTCATTGTTGTGCCAGATGCATAGACGAAGCTTTGCAACTGTTCACGGTATGCGACCATATCTTTGATTGGGCGCGTTGCGACGCCTGAGTCCATGGCCGCTTTAGCAACTGCAGGTGCAATCATGACCATGAGGCGTGGATCGAAAGGCTTAGGGATGAGGTACTGCGCACCAAAGGCCAGTTGTTCACCCGCATAGGCAGCAGCAACCACTTCGCTTTGTTCGGCTTGCGCTAGTTCGGCAATGGCTCGAACGGCAGCGATTTCCATCTCATCCGTAATCGTGGATGCGCCTGCATCTAGCGCGCCGCGGAAGATGTATGGGAAACACAAAACGTTATTGACTTGGTTCGGGTAATCGGTCCGACCTGTTGCCACAATGGCGTCATCGCGCACGGCATGCACGTCATCGGGGTTGATCTCTGGATTTGGATTAGCTAGGGCCAAAATTAACGGACTAGCCGCCATTGATTTGACCATGTCTTGTTTTAAAACGCCACCTGCTGACAATCCCAAAAAGATGTCTGCGCCTTTGATCACTTCGGCCAAGGTACGTGCGTCCGTTTTTTGTGCGAACTGAATTTTGTCTTCGTCCATCAGCTCAGTACGACCTTCGTAAACAACGCCGGCTAAGTCAGTGACAAAAATGTTTTGACGCGGAATACCTAATTTGAGCAGTAGTCCAAGACACGCCAGCGCAGCAGCGCCAGCACCACTGGTAACTAATTTGACCTTTGTGATGTCTTTGCCAGTGACTTTGATACCGTTTAAAACCGCTGCGCCCACCACAATGGCCGTGCCGTGCTGGTCATCGTGAAAGACGGGAATCTTCATGCGTTCGCGCAACTTGCGCTCAACATAAAAGCAGTCTGGCGCTTTTATGTCCTCTAAATTAATGCCGCCAAAAGTGGGCTCTAAAGACGCGATGATGTCCACTAACTTATCTAAGTTATCCCGTTCATCAATTTCGATATCAAAGACATCGATACCTGCAAATTTTTTGAATAAAACGGCTTTGCCTTCCATCACAGGCTTTGCAGCAAGCGGGCCAATGTTGCCAAGCCCGAGCACGGCCGTGCCGTTCGTAATAACAGCAACTAAGTTGCCACGAGCCGTATATTTAAAAGCGTTGGTGGGGTCTTTGACGATTTCTTCGCAAGGCGCAGCTACGCCAGGTGAATAAGCCAGTGCAAGGTCACGTTGGTTGGTTAGCTGCTTGGTTGCAGCAATTTGGATTTTTCCTGGGACAGGGAACTCGTGATAATCAAGCGCTGCGGCGCGGAGTTCAGATGCTTTGGATGCCGTGTTGTCAGTTGTCATGTTCGTTACGATCAGCGCAGTGCAGACCGTCAGTTTTTGTAAGAATGTTAGATTTTAGCCCTCAATGCCTACTCAAAATACCGTAGTTTCCACTACTCATGAGGTCTCGCAGACTACAGCCATCTCAATTTTTTCGTGGGTGTTGATATTTGCGACGCCTGCGTTTTGGAGTGTTAATTATTTGGTGGCCCGCAAAGCGCCTGCCTTTATTGCTCCGCACATGCTGGCCGTGGCTCGATGGGGTTTGGCTGCCATTTTGTTAGGCATTTTTGCGTGGCCTGAGTTTAAAGCGAAGCGGCATTTGATTTGGGCTGAGCGCTGGCATTGTTTGGCTCTTGGTATGCTAGGTATGTGGATGTGCGGCGCATGGGTCTACATTGGAGCGCGCACAACATCCGCCAATAACATTGCACTTATTTATGCGCTATCGCCAGTTTTTATTGCTTTGGCAGCAGCCTTATTTTTAAAAGAGCATCTGCAAGGGCGCCAGTGGCTGGGTGTGGCTGTGTCACTTTTGGGCTTGGTGCATGTGGTGATTCAAGGGCAGTGGTACGCGATTGCCCAAACCGAGTTTGTAGCCGGCGATGCATGGATTTTGGGTTGTGCGATTGCTTGGGCGGTCTATTCCATCTTGCTCAAACGATGGCCTAGTCCGTTTAGCCCGTTGGCCCGATTGGTGCTCATCGCGGCAAGCGGAGCACTTTTTACATTGCCTTTGGCACTGCTGGAAGCTTCATCTGGCTTGGCTTACAGCCAAACGATTTGGAACTCTACAACGGTGCTTATCGTACTAGGAGCGGCCATTTTCCCTAGTTCGGGCGCGTATCTTGCGTATTCGACTTTGCAAAAACGCATCGGCGCATCGCGGACAGCCTTGGTGCTCTACCTTGGTCCTTTATATGCCGCGGCCCTCGCGTGGTTTGCGCTGGGTGAGCCGCTGCATAGCTATCACGCGATAGGCGCCGCGATTATCTTGCCGGGTATTTATTTGGCGTCGCAGACCAAAGTGAACGATTAAATTTCGATGACTTCAAAGTCAGCCTTGGCAACGCCGCAGTCGGGGCAGGCCCAAGAGTCAGGAATATCGGCAAAACGAGTGCCTGCTGGAATAGCATCTTCGGGGCGACCAGCCGCCTCGTCATAAACAAAACCGCAAACGATGCAAATGTAGGTTTTCATGGTGATGATTCTTTCAGAAATTTAGATTAAAAATGATGCTGTTCAATACGCCGTCACTTTGGCAAGCTGCGCCTTGTAGTGGTTGGCGTGACGCTCTTCCACTTTAGCAAGTGCAGCAAAACGTTTTTTCGCCTTCTCAAGCGTGGCCTTAAATTGTGCAGCATGAACCTTCGACTCGGCAATCTGCTCATCCATTTCCGCCATCGCAGATGCATTACCCTCTGCCTCAGCTGTTTTGCGGAATGTCGGATACATCTCGGTGTACTCGTAAGTCTCACCATCAATGGCGATTTGTAAGGCTTTGGCGGGTGTCATGGTCGCCGCTGGATAGAGCAAGTCGAGGTGACCAAAGGCGTGCATGACTTCTTGGTCGGCGGTAGCTTCAAAGGTCTTGGCGGTCTCTTCGTCGCCCGCAGCGCGAGCGAGCTTGGCGAAATAGCGGTACTTGATGTGCGCCATGCTCTCGCCTGCAAAGGCGGACTCTAAGTTGGCAAAGGTTTTGATGTCGGGGCGCTGGCTGGCTTGGCTCATGGTTTTACTCCTGATTAAAAATTAAAGAAATTTATCAACACAGGATGAATGCTAGTTTTTAACTATAGTTAAGTCTAATTGAAAATGACTAATTGATTGATAGGGGCTATTGAAAATGACCCCGAAGGGTCATTTGTAGCGATGGCCTAAAAATTACGCGAGATCGAAACGGTCTAGGTTCATGACCTTGCTCCAAGCCGCAGCAAAGTCATGCACGAACTTGTGCTTCGAGTCGCTGGCGGCATAGACTTCCGCGATGGCTCGCAGCTGAGAGTTGGAGCCAAAGACGAGGTCCACCACGGTCGCTGTCCGCTGAACTTTCCCTGTCTTCACGTCGTGCCCGTCGAAGACGCCCTTTTGTGTGCTGGACTTTTGCCACTTCGTGTTCATGTCCAGTAGGTTCACAAAAAAGTCATTGGTCAGCGTCTCAGGATGCTGGCTAAAAACACCATGCTTGGTCTGTCCCGTGTTAGCGCCTAGAGCGCGTAACCCACCCACGAGAACTGCCATTTCTGGTGCGCTCAGTGTGAGCAGTTGCGCTTTGTCGATCAGCATCTCTGCTGCAAAGGCCTCAAGTCCGTCTTTGGCAAAGTTTCTAAAGCCATCTGCAGCGGGCTCAAGCACGGCGAAAGAGGCTACGTCGGTTTGTTCTTGCGTGGTATCCATACGGCCAGCTGCAAAGGCGACCGTCACGTTTTGCCCGGCCTTCTTAGCGGCCGATTCGACAGCTGCAGAGCCGCCCAAAACGATCAAGTCTGCCATGGAGACTTGTCTGCCGTCAGTCTTCGATCCGTTAAATGTTGTTTGAACAGATTCCAGCACCGTCAGCACCTTGGCTAATTCGCTTGGTTGATTGACTGCCCAATCTTTTTGCGGGGCGAGCCTGATGCGCGCGCCGTTGGCACCACCGCGTTTATCGCTGCCGCGGAAGGACGCTGCCGAAGCCCATGCCGTACTGACCAGCTGCGAGATGGAGAGTCCCGAGTTAAGCAGTGTGGCCTTCAAGGCGGCAATATCCTGTGCGTCAACTAGCTTGTGATTGACCTTTGGAATGGGGTCCTGCCAAATCATGACTTCTTGGGGCACTAACGAGCCGAGATAGCGCGAACGTGGACCCAAGTCGCGGTGCGTCAGCTTGAACCATGCCCGAGCATAAGCATCGGCAAATTTAGATGGGTTTTGCATGTAGTCGCGAGAAATTTTCTCGTAGGCAGGATCCATCCGCAAAGCCATATCGGCTGTGGTCATCATGGGTGCGTGACGCTTGGCCGAGTCATGTGCATCTGGCACGGTGTTCTTAGCGTCTGCGTTGCTAGGTGTCCACTGGTGTGCGCCCGCAGGACTCTTGGTCAGGACCCAGTCATAGCCGAATAGATTTTCAAAGTAGTTGTTATCCCATTGGATGGGGTTCTTGGTCCAAGCGCCTTCAATACCACTGGTGGTGGTATGAACGCCCTTGCCGCTGTCAAAGCTGTTTTTCCAGCCCAGTCCCTGTTCTTCGACCCCTGCGGCCTCTGGCTCTGCACCGACTTGGCTAGGATCACCTGCGCCATGCGATTTACCAAAAGTATGGCCACCCGCGACCAATGCCACGGTTTCTTCATCGTCCATCGCCATTCGAGCGAAGGTTTCGCGGATATCTCGCGCCGAGCCAAGTGGATCGGGGTTCCCGTTAGGGCCTTCTGGGTTCACGTAGATGAGTCCCATTTGAACGGCGCTTAGTGGATTCTCTAGTGCACGGTCACCGCTGTAGCGCTTATCGCCCATCCAGGTGTTTTCAGTGCCCCAGTTAATATCTTCTTCTGGCTCCCAGATGTCTGGGCGGCCGCCTGCAAAGCCAATGGTTTTGAAACCCATCGAATCCATCGCTGTGGTGCCAGCCAAGATAATCAAATCCGCCCATGACAGTTTGCGACCATACTTTTGCTTGATTGGCCAAAGTAACCTGCGTGCCTTATCTAAGTTACCGTTGTCGGGCCAGCTATTGAGTGGCGCAAATCGCTGCGCACCTTTGCCGCCGCCGCGTCCGTCCGCAATGCGGTATGTCCCAGCGCTATGCCAAGCCATGCGAACAAAAAATGGACCATAGTGCCCATAGTCCGCAGGCCACCAATCCTGCGAGTCGGTCATGAGAGCGGTCACATCTTTGACGACCGCTTCAAGATCTAGTGTTTTGAACTCCGCTGCATAGTCAAAATCCTTGTCCATAGGATTCGATTGAGGCGTGTGCTGGTGCAGGATGCCGAGTTTGAGTTGATTCGGCCACCAGTCTGCATTGGTTTGCGTACCACTGGCAACGGTGTGTTTGGTTGCCCCAGTTGAAAATGGACACTTTGCTTCGTTTGTAATGATGATCACCTTTTTTATTTACCGACTAGCTGGAAATAACTAGCTTTTGCAGCTTAAGGCGGCAATGACTATTAAACAAGGCTTATTTTTAAATCACGGCGATAGGCAAACCCTCAAAACATTAACGCTTCAATCTCATCCGCATTTACAGGCACGCCGCGGCTAAGTAACTCGCAGCCGTTCGCCGTCACCAGCGCATCGTCTTCAATCCGAATGCCGATGTTGTGATAGCGCTCGGGCACACCTGCCGCTGGTCGCACGTAGATGCCAGGCTCAAGCGTTAGCACCATGCCCTCGCGGAGGATTCGGCTGGGGCGCACTTGCACGGTTTGTTTGGTGACAGGGTCGATTTTTTCGGTGACGATGTGTGCTTCTGTTGGCTCGATGTACGAGCCGCAGTCGTGCACATCCATGCCTAGCCAGTGGCTGGTGCGGTGCATATAAAACGGACTGTAGGCGCGTTGCTCGATCACGTCTTGCAGGCTACCAACGACGTTTGCATCGAGCAAACCCACATCCAGCATGCCCTGCGAGAGGACGGCTAGTGCCGCATCGTGTGGATCGTTAAAGCGATTGCCGGGTTTAGTGGCTGCCGCTGCCGCCTCTTGGCTGGCTAGCACGATGTCGTATAGCTCGCGCTGAGGCGCTGTGAACTTGCCGTTTGCGGGGAAGGTGCGCGTGATGTCGGAGGCGTAGCCGTGCAGCTCGCAGCCTGCGTCAATCAGCACCAAATCACCACTCAAAATGGGCGCAGCATCGGCGCGGTAATGCAGCACGCAAGCGTTAGCACCGCCCGCCACGATGGAGCTGTACGCGGGGTACTCCGAGCCTTGCAAGCGGAATTCGTGCAGCAGTTCGGCATCTAAGTGGAACTCTCGTGTATCCAATCCCGCACGCAACCTTTGCGCCGAGAGCTTCATCGCACGGATATGCGCCCCTGCACTAATCTGCGCGGCGCGGCGCATGGTGGCGATCTCGGATGCGTCTTTGATGAGTCGCATTTCATCTAATAACGCACACAAATCGCGCTGCTCAGCAGGACACGTCACACCTTGGCGAGCCTTTGCCCGCACGGCTTCCAGCCAATGCGTGATTTGTCCATCTAAGCCGTGGTGCGTGGCAAAGGGGAAATAAACTACGGACGTATTTTCTAGCAAAACGGGCAGATGTGCATCTAACTCCGTACTAGCAAAGGCAGTCTGCAGGCCAAGCGCAGCGGGGGCTGCAGCAGGGCCGAGACGGATGCCATCCCAAATTTCGCGTGCTTC
>CANBRV010000092.1 GCA_947372005.1 Comamonadaceae bacterium
CGAATCTTGGGTGCACTCTCTAATGAAGAGAAGCAAAAACTATTGGATGGCGTGATGCTGGATGATGGCCCAGCGCAGTTTGGCTCTATTGAAGACGGCGGCGGCGAAGGTGCCAATTGCTGGTACCGCGTAACGATTTCGGAAGGCCGCAATCGCGAAGTGCGTCGCATGATTGAGTCGTTAGGGCATGCGGTTAGCCGTTTGATTCGCATTCGCTATGGATCGATGTTGTTACCCAAGGGACTAAAGCGCGGTTTTTGGATGGAGCTAGATGAGGCGGATGTCCGCGCGTTGCAAAACGCATCAGGTGGTGCTCCCAAACGTGCTGAAGGTGAAGCGCCTGGCGGTAGATCGCGTGCCGGTAATGGACGCAATGATAAACGCGGAGGCTCTAGAGGTGGCTTGCGCGGTCCAGGGCAAGGTAATGCTGGCGTTGGTGCTGGTGATAGCAGGTCTGGTGCCGGTAGGGGACGTGGCAATTCGGATGGTTACAAAGGCAACACGCCGCGTAGCGATAACAGAAATGGCACACGAATGACAGGAAACAACGATCGGAATCAGAGTGATTTTGATGGTGACGGAATTAACAATGATCGCTTGCCAACGGGCATTAATCCTGAGCGCACATCGATGGACTTTGCCCGTAAGACATTCGGACGTGGCGGCGGAGGGGGTGGTTTAGATGCCCGCATGAACCGTGGGCGAGGCAATGGTGGTGCTCGTGGCGGTAATGCCGGATCTGGCGGCGGTGCAGGTGCGGGCGGTGGTCAACCAGATCCAATGCGAACCAGTTTTGGCTATATTGGCGCTGACAGTTTGCAACGCCAGCGTTCTGCGCCTGGCTCAGGCGGCAATGGTAATAGCGGCAACGGCAACGGCGGTAATCGCAGACGCGGTGGACGCACCCGTTAAAATGCTGGTTGTTGTTTCTTCTACAACAATTTTTATTTTTCTAGGACTTTAAATGGCTATCGAACGTACTCTCTCTATCATCAAACCTGACGCTGTTGCTAAAAACGTGATTGGTCAAATTTATGCCCGTTTTGAAGCTGCTGGCCTCAAAGTTGTAGCTGCCAAAATGGCGCATCTCTCCCGCGGCGAAGCAGAGCAGTTCTATGGCGTTCACAAAGCACGTCCTTTCTTTAACGATCTCGTGAACTTTATGATCTCTGGTCCTGTGATGATTCAGGCACTCGAGGGCGAAGGCGCGATTCTTAAGAACCGTGACCTCATGGGTGCTACCGATCCTAAGAAAGCTGACAAAGGCACGATTCGCGCTGACTTTGCTGACAGCATTGATGCCAATGCCGTGCACGGCTCGGATGCAGCTGAAACGGCTGCGAACGAGATTGCATTTTTCTTTCCTGGCATGAACGTGTTCGCACGTTAATTAGCCTTTATCTGACTAACCTGCGTACATAACTATGACTTCGGCCAATCTGCTGGATTTTGATCTCGATGGCTTGGCCGATTTCTGTGAAGGTTTAGGCGAGAAACGCTTTCGCGCTACGCAGCTTTATCGCTGGGTTCACCAGCGCGGCGTGTCTAACTTCGACGACATGACCGATATTGCGAAATCCTTTCGCGAAAAACTAAAAGCTAAAGCACATGTAGCGTCGCTCAAAGTCTTGAGTCGACATACATCTGCCGATGGCACCATTAAATGGCTGTTTGACATGGGTGCGGGCGACGCTATTGAAGCGGTCTATATTCCAGAAGATGATCGCGCTACGCTGTGCATCTCCAGTCAAGCGGGTTGCGCTGTTGGATGCCGTTTTTGCTCTACTGGGCATCAAGGCTTTAGCCGCAATTTGACAACCGCTGAAATTATTGGGCAGTTGTGGTTCGTTGAGCACACGCTTCGTCAAGAACTCGGTACTGATGGGCGAGAAACGGGTGATCGTGTTATCTCTAATGTCGTCATGATGGGTATGGGCGAGCCGCTGCAAAACTATTCAAACTTGATTCCAGCTTTGAAAACCATGCTCTCCGACCATGCCTATGGCTTGTCGCGCCGCCGCGTGACCGTGTCGACATCGGGCGTGGTGCCCATGATTGATCGGTTGGCAGAAGACTGCCCCGTGTCTTTGGCTGTTTCCATCCATGCGGCGAACGACAAGCTGCGCGATAGCTTGGTGCCGATCAATCAAAAATATCCGTTAGCAGAATTAATCGCAGCTTGTCAGCGTTATTTACCCCATGCGCCGCGTGACTTTTTAACGATTGAATACTGCATGCTGGCGGGCGTCAACGATCAACCAGAGCATGCAAGAGCGCTCGCGCAAATGTTGAACGTGTTGCCTTGCAAAATTAATTTAATTCCATTCAATCCATTTCCCGCATCGGGACTAAAACGTTCGGCACCCGAAGTGGTGAAGAAATTTGCTCAAGCGTTGACGGGAGCGGGCTACATTACCACTATCCGTAAGACACGCGGAGATGATATTGACGCAGCTTGCGGACAATTAGCTGGTGAAGTTCAAGATCGCACAGACGCCGCAGCGCGTATGCAAGATCGTAGAACCATCATGATGAAAGATGCAAATGAGTGAGAACAATGAAGAATCAGGCGCATTGTCTGATGACTCCCACACATCAGAGGCAGAGCCTGAGCCAAAGGTCTCTGCTGGCCAACTGCTCCGCACCGCACGCCTTGCCTCAGGCATGCACATTGGTGCTTTATCGCTTGCGCTGAAAGTACCCGTTAAAAAACTAGAGGCACTAGAGTCCGATGACTGGGCTCAGCTGCCTGACGCTGTATTTGTAAGAGCTCTTGCAACTAGTGTTTGTCGACAAATTAAAACTGATAAAACTCCGATTTTGGCAGCGCTGCCGCAAAGCAAAAGCTTCCGTGATATTGATCAAGGATCCAAAATCGCGATTCAACCGTCTTTTCATAGCCCGTCAGATAGCAAGTGGCACAGGCTACACCTTCGGTTATCAATGCCTATGATTGCTGGCGCTGCAGTTTTTTTATTAGCAGCTTTGTTATTGATTTTTTTACCTGATTTTGCACGACAGCAAAATAGTAAACAAACAGAGGTAATTGAAAAAATAGACGTTATTTCTGCTGCGCCGCTGCCCGTTGCCCCTGCTGTTGGTGCGATTAGCTCATCATCTACTCCTGCACCGGTGATACCTACTATGCCAGCAGTGCCTGCTTCAGCCGCGCTCATGGCTGCGCCAGCGCCAGCAATTAAACCTATTACATCTGCACCTCTTGCAAACCTAGCTACACCTGTAGTAACGCCTTCAGCGATGCCATCAATTTTGCGTTTAACGGCTAAGGGCGAGGTGTGGGTTCAAGTTAAAGATAGCAAGGGGTTGGTTTTGGTGCAACGTAATTTGCAATCCAAAGAAGTTGTGAACGTTTCTGGGATTCCTCCACTTTCGGTGGTGCTCGGGCGCGTAAACGAAATTGAATCAGTTACCGTGCGTGGCAAACCGTTTGATCTCGCGCCTGTATCAAGCGAAAATATCGCGCGATTTGAGGTGAAGTAATCGTGGCTAGTACCCTGCAAGCTAAGGTGAGCTGGGGCTCACGCATTGTTACTGTGGGCGGTGATGCGCCTGTTCGCATTCAGTCGATGACCAATACTGATACTGTGGACGCAGTTGGCACGGCTATTCAAGTTAAAGAGTTGGCATTAGCCGGTTCGGAGATGGTGCGTATTACAGTTAACACGCCAGAAGCCGCGGCCGCTGTACCCTACATCCGTGAGCAGCTCGACCGTATGGGTATTGATGTGCCGCTCATCGGTGATTTTCACTACAACGGTCATACATTGCTAACCCAATATCCTGAGTGCGCCAAAGCGCTCTCTAAATACCGTATCAATCCGGGGAATGTGGGCAAGGGTGAAAAGCGCGATAGACAATTTGGACAAATGATTGACGCGGCTATACGCTGGGATAAGCCCGTGCGCATTGGTGTGAATTGGGGCTCGCTCGACCAAGAGTTGCTTGCCGCCATGATGGATGAGAACGCAGGACGAGCGGATCCTTGGGATGCAAAAAAAGTGATGACCGAAGCACTGATTGCCTCAGCGCTTGGCTCTGCTACCGAGGCCGTGCGTCTTGGCATGAATCCAGCTCAAATCTTGCTCTCATGCAAAGTCTCAGGCGTACAAGATTTAGTTCGGGTGTACCAAGAGCTTGCTAAGCGCTGTGATTATCCACTGCATCTTGGTTTGACCGAAGCAGGTATGGGTACTAAAGGTACTGTGGCATCAAGCGCGGCATTAGCGGTGTTGCTTCAGCAGGGTATTGGTGACACGATCCGTGTGTCTTTGACGCCTGCACCAGGCGAAGCGCGGACACAAGAAGTCATCGTTGCGTCGGAGATCTTGCAAAGCCTTGGGTTTAGACATTTTTCACCTAGTGTGACTGCCTGCCCAGGCTGTGGCCGTACAACTAGCACAACATTTCAAGAGCTCACACAGAAAATTGATAATTTTCTTAGAGCGCAAATGCCTGTCTGGCGTGAGAAGTATGCAGGGGTTGAGAGCATGAAGGTTGCCGTGATGGGCTGTATCGTGAATGGACCTGGAGAGAGTAAGCATGCCGATATCGGTATCAGCTTGCCTGGGACAGGCGAAGCGCCAGCAGCGCCTGTCTTTATTGATGGTGAGAAGGCGATGACGCTGCGCGGCGAACATATTGCCGAGGAATTTCAAGTGGTAGTGGAGAACTACATTGCCAAACGATATGGATAAATTAAAAATTAACGCCATCAAGGGCATGAACGATATTCTTCCTGATACAAGTTATCAGTGGGAATGGTTGGAGGACAAAGTTCGCACAGTCATGGCGAGTTTTGCCTATCGCAACATTCGCACACCGATTGTGGAGTCTACCCATCTGTTTGTGCGTGGATTGGGCGATGTGACCGACATCGTTGAAAAGGAAATGTATTCGTTCGAGGACAAGATGAATGGCGATGCGCTCACGCTTCGTCCCGAAAACACAGCGGGTGTGGTGCGCGCTGCAATTGAGCACAATTTGCTCTACGATGCTCCGCGCCGTTTGTATTACATGGGACCTATGTTTCGGCATGAGCGCCCACAACGTGGACGCTATCGCCAGTTTCACCAAGTCGGCGCAGAGGCGCTCGGTTTTGGCGGTGCAGAGATTGATGCCGAAATGATTTTGCTGGCTGACAGTTTGTGGCGCGACTTAGGTCTCAAGCAAGGTGCAGACTATCGACTTGAAATAGGCAGCCTTGGCCAGCCAGATGAGCGTAAGGTTCATCGCGCCGCATTGATTGCGTATTTTGAAGAGCGCATGGATCAGTTAGATGCTGAGGCCAAGGCTCGTTTGCATAGCAATCCGCTCCGTATTTTGGATACCAAAAATCCTGCGATGCAAGCTTTAGTAGAGGCTGCACCCAAACTCATGGATTATTTAGGTGCGGCATCTCTAGCGCACTTTAAAACGGTAACAAACATTTTGGAAGCGCATGGTATTGATTACACGATCAATCCACGTTTGGTGCGCGGTATGGATTACTACAACCTTACCGTGTTTGAGTTTGTTACCCCGCATTTGGGCTCGCAAGGCACGATTTGCGGCGGTGGGCGTTATGACGACTTAATGACGCAAATGGGCGGGAAGGCGGCGCCTGCTGTAGGCTGGGGATTAGGTATTGAACGCGTGCTAGAACTACTCAAGGAGTTGAAACTACAAGCGCCAGAGCCAGTACCAGACGCGTATGCCGTGATTCCAGATGTGGAGAATATTCCGCGTGTGATGCAGATTTTGCAAGCTTTGCGTACGGTAGGCATTGCAGTTCAAATGCATGCCAGCACCCCAAGTGCAGATGGGCATGTCGCGATGGCTAGTTTTAAATCTCAATTTAAGCGAGCGGATGGCAGCGGTGCAAAGTACGCGCTCGTATTTGGCGCCGATGAACTCGCCGACAATAGAGTTACTGTGAAACCGCTGCGAGAAATGGGCGGCGAGCAACAATCTTTTTCCTTGAGTGAGCTTGGCGCACTCGTTTCAATCCTTCATTCTTAAACACTTCAGAGACAACATGGCCACACAACATTTAGATCTTGATGAACAAGAACAATTAGCCACACTTAAGCATTTTTGGGATAAATATGGGCGAATCGTGACAGCTGTTTTAACGGTCTTTGCATTGAGCTATGCAGGCTGGACGGGCTGGAACGTGTGGCAAACTGGCCTCGAGCAAAAATCCGCTGTTCGTTTTGATGAAATGTCGCGTGCGGTTGCAGCAGGTGATATTGCTAAGACTGATCGTGTATTTGCTGACATGAAAGAGCAGTTTGGTGCGACTAGCTATACCGCGCAAGCCGCGCTCTTAGATGCACGTATGAATTACGAAAAAGGCAATGTGGATGCCACCAAGGCGGCTTTGCAGTGGCTTGTCGACAGCAGCGCAGAATCTGCCTACAGAGATGTGGCGCGTTTGCGTCTTGGTGGAGTTTTAATTGAAGCCAAGCAATATGAGCAAGCCATTAAACTTTTAAGCAGCGACATTAGCAAGCCTTTTGCAGCTTTGGCTGCCGATCGCGTAGGCGATGCTTATAGCTTGCAAAATAAAACAGAAGAAGCGAAAGCGCAATACTTGAAGGCTTATGCGGGCTTGCTAGCCAGCGACGAGTATCGAAAAATGATTGACGTCAAATTGGCGCGTATGGGCGTAACGGTTAAGGATGCTCCATGAGTTTAGTCAAGCGCCTACACATTGCGTTGATGCTAGGCTTGGCTGTCGTAGGTCTGATTGCTTGTGGAAGCTCGCCGCGTCGTGATCCCGCTCCTTTACTGCCAGTTGCGGATGCACCAGGTCTTGGACTGGCTTGGCAAAACTCTGTCGGAAATCGTATCGAATTTCCACTGCAAATTGGTGTAGCAGGCTCGGCGCTTGCTGTAGCTACATCACGTGGCACGATCGCTGTACTCAATGCAGGCACTGGCGCTGATATGTGGCGTGCTCGTGTCGATGCGGATTTTTCGTCTGGCGTTGGTTTTGATGGGAAAACCGTAGCAGTCACAACGATTAACAATGAGCTGATTGCTTTTACGCTCAATAGCAAAAATCAACCGGTCATTGCATGGCGGAAAACATTGCAAGCCCGTGTTTATACAGCACCGTTAGTTGCAGGTGGGCGCATTTTTGTACTAGCAGGCGATCGCACGCTGCAAGCTTTTGACGCCGATACGGGGTCCCAACTTTGGAGCTTGCAACGTCCGTCAGAGTCTCTCATTTTGAGCGAAGCAGGAACGCTTGGCGTCTATCAAAACACTTTATTAGCGGGGCATTCTGGACGTTTGTTGGGGGTAAATCCAGATAACGGAAAAATTCAGTGGGAGTTGTCTGTGGCCACGAGCCGTGCAACCAATGATATTGAGCGCTTGATTGATTTGGTGGGAGTACCTAACCGCGTTGGTACAAGTGTTTGTATACGATCGTTTCAAACAAGTGTGGCTTGTGCGGACGTTGCCAAAAATGCAGTGATTTGGAGCCGCACAACCCAAGGCGCAACAGCTGTGTCGGGGGATGCCGGGATTGTGGCCTCGACCGAGTCTGATGGCCGAGTAAAAACTTGGAGCCGTGCGACAGGTGATGTGCTGTGGATTAGTGATAAATTAATTTATCGGGGTCTGTCGGCGCCATTATTGATTGGCAATTCGATTATTGTTGGCGATGCAGAAGGGTATGTACATGTGATGAATAAAGCCACGGGTAACTTTACTGCACGCTTCAAAACTGATGGTGGTGCTATTGTGGCGGCACCAATTGCAATTGGCACCACTGTTGTTGTCGCAACAGCCAAAGGCGGCATTTACGCCTACAGCCCAAAATAAATTATGAAACCAGTCCTAGCCCTAGTCGGGCGCGCCAATGTCGGTAAATCGACCCTTTTTAATCGCCTTACTAAATCGCGCGATGCGATTGTGGCTGACTTTGCGGGCCTCACTCGCGATCGTCATTACGGCACCGGTAGCCAGAGTGGTTTCGAGTACATCGTGATCGACACGGGCGGCTTTGAGCCCGATGCTGTGGATGGCATTTACCACGAAATGGCCAAGCAAACACAGCAAGCCATTGCCGAAGCTGATGTGGTCATTTTCTTAGTGGACACCCGTGCAGGCATCAATGCCTATGACCACGATATTGCGAAATATTTGCGTCGCCTTGGCAAAAAAGTCGTGCTCACTGCCAATAAATCGGAAGGTTTAAAAGATGGCGCGCAGCAGCTGAATGAATTTTTTGAGCTTGGATTGGGCGAAGTACACCCGATTTCAGCTGCGCATGGGCAAGGTATTCGCAGTTTGGTCGATTTGGCCGAAGCTATGCTACCGCCAGCTTTGCCCGAGAGCGAAGAGGGCGAGGACGATGGCATTATCAAACTTGCAGTGTGTGGTCGTCCAAACGTCGGAAAATCTACCTTGATCAATACGTGGTTAGGCGAAGAGCGCCTCATCGCGTTTGATATGCCTGGCACGACGCGCGATGCCATCTCTGT
>CANBRV010000093.1 GCA_947372005.1 Comamonadaceae bacterium
ATGCTGGATCGCGCGCAAGCGGGTCAGGAGTTCGATCACTTGACCGAACGCGAAGAAGTACTCGCTTACTTACCACCAGCTTGGGTGGGGCAAAACATCTTCTCGTATGCGCAGTGGCTATGCTGCGGCTACATCGTGAACTGCCCTGAATCGGCAGCTACGGTATCGATTGACCTGAAAGAAATTGGTCCCACCTATTATTTCGCACCACCTAGAGTTTTTGAAGGCTTGCTGACCAGTGTGATGATTCGCATGGAGGATGCGTCCCCACTCAAGCGCAATTTATTCCACAAGTTTATGAACGTTGCCAAGCGCGTGGGGCCTGCGCTCACCGATGGCAATAAATCAGTCGGCTTAGTTGATCGCCTTACTTACGCGCTTGGTAATTTTTTGGTTTATGGCCCACTGCGTAACAACCTTGGCATGAGCCGTGTCCGCGTGGCCTACACAGCAGGCGAGGCGATTGGTCCTGATCTGTTTACGTTTTATCGCTCTATCGGCGTGAACTTGAAACAACTTTATGGCTCAACCGAAACGGCGGTCTTTGTTTGCCTGCAACCCGACAACGCCGCCAAGGCCGATACGGTGGGTATTCCTTGCAAAGGCGTAGAAATCAAAATCGCGAGCGACGGCGAAGTGATGGTTCGCTCCAAAGGTTTGCTCAAGGAATACTACAAAAACCCAGAAGCAACAGCAGAGGTGCTGACCGCTGACGGTTGGTATCACACCAGTGATGCGGGCTTTTTAGATGCCGACGGACACCTCAAAATCATTGATCGCGTGAAGGATGTGGGACGCATTGTGGGCGGCGCAAACGATGGCGCGATGTTTGCACCCAAGTATGTCGAAAACAAACTCAAGTTCTTCCCCTTCATCAAAGAAGTAGTGGCTTACGGCGATAAACGCGAGAAGGTCTGCGTCATGCTCAACATCGACTTTGATGCCGTTGGCAATTGGGCTGAGCGCAAAAATCTGCCTTATGCGGGCTACACCGATCTAGCGCAAAAACCCGAGGTCTACGCCATGATCCAAGACTGTGTGAATCAGGTCAACGTCGATCTCTCTAAAGACGACATGCTGTCTGGCTCGCAAATCAGCCGCTTTCTGGTACTGCACAAAGAGTTGGATGCGGATGATGGTGAGCTGACACGTACCAACAAGGTGCGTCGCGGCTACATCGCTGAAAAATATCAACCACTGGTCGATGCGCTCTACGGCGGCAAGTATGAGCAATTTATTGAAACAGCTGTGAAGTTTGAAGACGGTCGCACAGGCTCGGTGAGTGCCACACTCAAGATCATGGATGCCAAGACACATAGCGGAGCGGCACTATGAACAACACTAAAAAAATCGGCGATGTCATCCTTGACGTGCAAAACATATCACTCTCGTTTGGCGGCGTCAAAGCACTGACGGACATCAGCTTTAATGTGCGCGAACACGAAGTCCGCGCCATCATTGGCCCCAATGGCGCAGGCAAGAGTTCGATGCTGAACTGCATCAACGGCGTGTACACCCCCCAACAAGGCTCGATCACGTTTCGGGGGCAAACCTTCAAACACATGAACTCACGCCAAGTGGCGGAAATGGGCGTAGCCCGTACTTTTCAAAACTTAGCGCTATTCAAGGGCATGAGCGTTCTCGACAACATGATGGCGGGGCGCAACCTCCACATCAAGAGCAATATTTTTGCACAAGCTTTTCGTAATCCATTTGGCATTTTTGGCCTTGGCAGCGCAGAAAAAGAGGAAGTAGCGCACCGCGAATATGTGGAAAAAATCATCGATTTTTTAGAGATTCAAGCTTACCGAAAAACGCCTGTAGCCCAATTGCCATATGGCTTGCAAAAGCGTGTGGACTTGGGACGCGCACTCTCTATGCAGCCTAGCGTGCTGTTGCTGGACGAGCCAATGGCCGGCATGAACTTGGAAGAAAAACAAGACATGTGCCGCTTCGTTTTAGACGTGAATGACGAATTCGGCACGACCATTGTTTTGATTGAACACGACATGGGTGTGGTGATGGATATTTCCGACCGCGTGGTGGTTCTGGACTACGGTAAAAAAATTGGTGACGGCACGCCTGAAGAGGTCCGCGCGAATCCAGATGTCATCAACGCTTATTTAGGAACGAGTCATTAATTATGGGATTCTTTTTAGAAACACTTTTAGGCGGCTTGATGACAGGGATGCTCTATTCCCTTGTTGCTCTGGGCTTTGTCTTAATCTTTAAAGCCTCAGGCGTGTTCAACTTTGCACAGGGAGCGATGGTGCTGTTTGCAGCACTGGCAATGGCGCGATTTGCGGAATGGATTCCGCAAATCACAGGAATTGAGGATCCTATTTTTGGCAACATTGCAGGTTTCATTTGCGCTGCTGGCGTCATGTTCATCTTGGCGTGGGTCATTGAAAAGATGGTGCTGCGCCACCTAGTGAACCAAGAAGGCACAACGCTGCTCATGGCGACGTTGGGTATCACTTATTTTCTAGAAGGTGCAGGACAAACTATTTTTGGCAGCGATATTTACAAAATTGATGTGGGCATGCCTAAAGACCCCGTCACCATTTTTGAGAGCGTCTTCCCTGGCGGCATCTTGATTAATAAAGAAGATCTGATTGCTGCGTTAATTGCTGCCGTGCTGGTCGCTTTGCTCTCCGTGTTCTTCCAAAAAACAGCCACCGGTCGTGCCCTGCGTGCAGTTGCCGATGACCACCAAGCCGCACAGTCAATTGGTATTCCGCTCAATCGCATTTGGGTCATCGTATGGTGCGTGGCAGGCATTACTGCCCTAGTCGCTGGCATTATTTGGGGCTCCAAGCTTGGGGTGCAATTCTCGCTATCAACCGTTGCGATGCGCGCCCTGCCCGTGGTGATTTTGGGTGGCCTCACCTCCGTACCAGGTGCCATTATTGGCGGCCTCATCATCGGCGTGGGCGAAAAATTATCCGAAATTTATATCGGGCCCATGGTGGGCGGCGGCATTGAAATTTGGTTTGCCTATGTCTTAGCGTTGGTGTTCTTGCTGTTTAGGCCGCAGGGATTGTTCGGCGAAAAAATCATCGACCGTGTTTAAAGAGGAATTGACAAAATGATTTATCGCGAAAACGGACAGTTCAAAACAAACTACACATCCGACCAACAAATCTTTGGCATTACGCAAGACCGTTGGTTCGTTTTAGGCTTGATGGCGTTTGCAGCATTTATCCTGCCGTTCTTGGTGGACGAATACATGTTCCGCGCCATCTTAATTCCATTCCTCATCTTGTCACTTGCCGCTTTGGGCGTGAACATCTTGGTTGGCTACTGCGGGCAAATTTCACTAGGCTCAGGCGCATTTATGGCAGTGGGCGCATACGCGGCCTATAACTTTTTTGTCCGCATGGATGGCATGCCCGTCATCATTTGTTTATTGCTTGGTGGCGTCTTTTCAACACTGGTTGGTGTATTTTTTGGAATTCCTAGTTTGCGCGTTCGTGGACTTTATTTGGCGATTGCTACTTTGGCAGCTCAATTTTTTTGCGACTGGGCGTTCTCGCGTATTGCATGGTTTACCAATAACTCATCCTCTGGCAGCGTTTCCGTCTCGGGCTTTGATGTCTTTGGCATGCCCATTGACTCTCCGATATCCAAGTACTGGTTCTGCCTAGCCTTTTTGATCGTCTTTGCTGTGCTTGCCAAAAACTTGGTGCGCAGTGCCGTAGGACGTGAGTGGATGGCGATTCGCGATATGGACGTTGCCGCCGCCGTCATTGGCATCAGACCTATGTACGCCAAGCTCTCCGCGTTTGCTGTGTCCAGCTTCATCATTGGCGTAGCAGGCGGGCTTTGGGGCTTTGTACATCTAGGCTCGTGGGAGCCAGCGGCGTTCTCGGTCGATCGATCGTTTCAACTTTTATTCATGGTCATTTTAGGCGGCATGGGCTCCATCATGGGCAGCTTTATGGGTGCGGCATTTATTGTGATTTTGCCCATCGTCATCAATATCGTGTTACCTGAATTGGGAGCGTTAGTCGGCTGGCAAGTCAGCACGGCCGCGGTTACACATGCTGAGAACATGATTTTTGGCGCCCTGATTGTTTGGTTCTTGATTGTCGAGCCGCATGGCCTTGCCAAGCTATGGAGCATAGGCAAGCAAAAATTACGGCTGTGGCCTTTCCCACATTAATTTTTCGCGATTTCAGTTGGTTTTTGTATTTTTATTTTTAAAGGAGATAGTCATGAAACTTCGTCAACTCGTCCTTGCAGCAACCGCTGTAGCGACACTGGCCGTTGCCAGCGCTTCCGCTTTTGCACAGGCAAAAGAGCAGTTCTTTCCAGCCTTGCCATACCGCACAGGCGCTTATGCACCTAACGGTATTCCATGGGCAAATGGATATTCCGATTACTTCAAAATGATCAATGCCAAAGGCGGCATTAATGGCGTCAAGATTTCTACCGAAGAATGCGACACAGCTTATGCAACAGACCGCGGTGTTGAATGCTATGAGCGCCTCAAGGGCAAATCTGCTGGTGCGATTTTTCAGCCCCTCTCGACAGGCATTACGTTTGCATTGACGGAAAAAGCGCCCGCTGACAAAAACCCTCTCATTACTGGCGGCTATGGACGCTCTGAGTCCAGCGACGGCAATGTATTTAAGTGGAATTTCCCGCTAATGGGCACATACTGGTCTGGTGCAGACATCATCATGCAAACCATCACCAAGCGTGAAAGTGGTAACTTAAAAGGCAAAAAGATTGCGCTGGTCTATCACGATAGCCCATACGGCAAAGAGCCCATTGCTTTGTTGCAAGAGCGCGCAAAAATACAAGGCTATGACCTGAGTTTGCTACCTGTAACCGCGCCTGGCGTAGAGCAAAAAGCGACTTGGCTGCAAATTCGTCAAAACAAGCCTGATTACGTTTTACTGTGGGGCTGGGGCGTCATGAACTCGGCTGCTTTGAAAGAGGCGGTTGCGACGGGTTACCCACGTGACAAGATGTATGGCGTGTGGTGGTCAGCTGCTGAGCCTGATGTGAAAGACATCGGCGAAGGCGCAAAAGGCTATAACGGCTTAGTTGTTACAGGCAATAGCGGCAAAATTTTGGATGCCATTCGTAAAGACCTGCACGGTAAAAAGGCTAGCACAGGACCAGTTGAAGAAGTGGGCCAGGTTCTCTATAACCGCGGCATGGTCTCAGCTGCTTTGGCAGTCGAAGGTGCGTTCCGTGCACAAGAGCGCTATGGCAAAGGCAAAGTCATGACAGGTGACCAATTGCGCTGGGGTCTGGAGAACTTGAACGTCACGGCTGCACGCATTGAGTCGCTAGGTTTGACTGGTTTGCTGCGTCCAATTAGCACATCTTGCCAAGATCATGAAGGTTCACGCTCTGCACGTATCCACCAGTGGGATGGCAAAAAGTGGAACTTTACAACTGACTGGATTGAAGCCGACACTTCCATCATCAAACCACTGGTTAAGCAATACGCTGACAAGTATGCAGCAGAGAAAAAGCTAACACGCCGCACACCAGCGGACTGCCAGTCTTAATAGATCAAAGCCTAGCGGGATGATCTTCCGCTAGGCCTTATCTGCATTGGCTTGCGAAGCGCAATGTTTTAGCAGCCAATGCAAATAAGCCTTAAATGAGATCCTATTTATGAATTCTGAAACTACAGCCTCAAACATCGTGCTCAATGTCAATGGCATCGAGGTGATCTACAACCACGTCATTTTGGTTTTAAAGGGCGTTTCACTCCAAGTGCCTGATGGCAAAATTGTGGCTATTTTGGGTGGCAACGGAGCAGGGAAAACAACCACGCTGCGTGCAGTGTCGAATCTGCTCAAGGGTGAACGAGGCGCTGTCACCAAGGGCTCGATTGAGCTGCGTGGTGAGCGGATCGAAAACCTCTCACCTGCCGACTTGGTGCAGCGCGGTGTCGTGCAAGTAATGGAAGGTCGCCACTGCTTCGCGCATTTGACGATTGAAGAGAACTTGCTCACGGGTAGCTACACGCGCAAAAGCAAAGCTGAAATTGCTGCCAACTTAGAGAAGGTCTACAACTACTTTCCACGCCTCAAGACACGCCGAACATCACAAGCCGCCTATACCTCTGGTGGTGAGCAGCAGATGTGCGCGATTGGCCGCGCTTTGATGACCAATCCAAACATGGTGCTGTTGGACGAACCTTCGATGGGACTGGCTCCGCAAATCGTTGAAGAAGTGTTCAACATCGTCAAAGATTTAAACGAGAAGGAAAAAGTGACCTTCTTGCTGGCAGAGCAAAACACAAACATGGCTCTGAAGTACGCCGACTATGGCTACATCATGGAGAGTGGTCGTGTGGTGATGGACGGTGCAGCCTCAGAGTTGGCGAACAATGAAGACGTGAAAGAGTTTTACCTTGGTATGGGCGGCGGAGAGCGTAAATCGTTCAAAGATGTGAAGAGTTACAAACGTCGCAAGCGTTGGTTAGCATAGGCGGCTGATAACAAGGTGAATGATTTGAATTTTTACGACTCACAAGAAACCCGTTCCACCGCCGAGCGCGAAGCAGATTTAATGGCAGCCTTGCCAGTTCAAATTGCCAACGCCCAATCCAACGCTAGCGCTTTTGCTCATATCTTGAAAGGCATTGATGCCTCTCAAGTCAATACGCGAGCGGCTTTAGCCGCGTTACCTGTGACGCGAAAGCATGAGCTACTAGAGCATCAAGCGGCTGCACGTGCAGCCAATCCAAGTCAAAAAAATGTTTTTGGTGGTTTTAATACCAAGCCCTTTGGCAAAGCCACGCCGCGTGTATTCGCCAGCCCAGGCCCCATCTATGAGCCCGAAGGCAAAGCAGCTGATTATTGGCGTATGGCAAGAAGCATTTATGCCGCTGGATTTCGCGCAGGCGAGTTGATTCACAACTGCTTTAGCTATCACTTTGTACCTGCGGGTTCAATGATGGAGTCTGGTGCTCATGCCGTGGGCTGTACGGTTTTCCCAGGTGGCACAGGCCAAACCGAGCAACAAGTGCAAGCGATTCAGCACTTGCAGCCAAGCGGCTATATTGGTACACCCAGCTTTCTCAAAATCATTGTGGAGAAAGCATTGGAGCTTGGTCAGCCGCTACCGAAATCCTTTAACAAAGCCATGCTAGGGGGCGAAGCATTTCCGCCATCTCTGCGTGACTGGCTACTGGCACGCGGCATTGCTGGCTATCAGTGCTACGCCACCGCTGATTTGGGATTGATCGCGTACGAGACTGAAGCACGCGAAGGCTTGGTGCTTGACGAAGGTGTGATTTTAGAAGTCGTGCGTCCTGGTACGGGTGACCCCGTACCAGAAGGTGAAGTTGGCGAGGTCGTTGTCACCTCACTCAATCCGGACTATCCACTCATCCGATTTGGCACAGGCGATTTAAGTGCCGTACTGGCTGGCAATTGCCCCACAGGCCGAACAAACATACGCATCAAAGGCTGGATGGGACGCGCAGATCAAACCACCAAAATGCGCGGCATGTTTGTGCATCCTGGGCAAATCGACACGGTTGCAAAACGTTTTCCAGAGATCAAACGCGCTCGCATGGTTGTGAGCGGTGAAATGGCGAACGATCAAATGTTGCTGAAGGTAGAAGTGGCGGGCATGCACGATGGCCTTGCAGAGCGTATTGGTGCAACAGTTCGAGAAGTCACCAAACTACGTGTCGATGTTGAACTTTGTGCCATCGGATCACTCCCTAACGATGGTAAAGTGATCGAAGATGCAAGGAGCTATCAATAATGAACACCAAACGCCGTCTTTTACAGTCCACCATTAGCTTGCTTGCGTTAAATGCTGCAGGCAGCGCCTTTAGTCAAGCAGCATGGCCGAATAAGCCCGTGCGCATTGTGGTGCCGTTTGCTGCAGGCGGTACAACCGATATTTTGGCAAGAGCCATTGCCCCTGAACTCTCTAAAGCTTTTGGTCAATCTTTTTTTGTTGAGAATCGCGCTGGCGCAGGTGGCAATTTAGGTGCAGATCTTGTCGCCAAATCACCAAACGATGGCTATACGTTGCTAATGGGCACCGTAGGTACGCACGGCATCAACCGTGCGCTTTACCCAAAACTAGCTTTTGATCCTATTAAAGATTTTTCGCCTGTGACGCTGGTGGCAGCCGTTCCAAATGTGATGGAAATGAATGCAGAGAAGGCCAAATCTCTAGGCATCACAAATGTCAAAGAATTTATTAGCTATGCCCGCGCCCATCCTGGAAAACTCAATATGGCGTCTAGCGGCAACGGCACGTCTATTCATCTAGCTGGTGAGCTTTTCAAAAGCCGCACCAA